>CAYOUH010000070.1:0-2827 GCA_964407085.1 uncultured Candidatus Peribacteria bacterium
CTACGCCCTTGACCGCGAAATCCAATTCCACAAGAATGTCCCTGCCCTGAAGTCCACCTGAAATTTCCTTACCCTACCGTTCCTCCCATGTTCGATATCTCCCGCCTCTTCGACTTCGGATACCTCCTGCACCCCAATCCCGGCAAGTTCTTCCCGACGGGCACATGGCTCCTGCTGTTCTTCGCCCTGCTCGTCCTCGTCGCGGTTGCGATCTTCGTCACCATGCGCTCGGTGAAACTGAACCCCGTCCTCAAGCGTATCCTCCGGAAGATCCCGACCCGCCTGTTCTCCTTTGGCATCGTGGGAACGGTCCTCATTCTCCTGCGTCTCGGAGAGGCCGCCTACCTGTCCATGCGCGTCTGGCTCGTCCTGTGGGGCATCGGCTTCGCCTACTACGTGGTCACCGTCATCCGCCAGTTCCAGACCTATTCGCGTGACGTCGAGGAGTTCAACCGCAAACTGGCGGCCAAGGGCGAGAAGGTGAAGCAGTGGGAAATGATGGGCAAGAAAAGGAAATAAGCATCCTCCTATGGACTGCGTATTCTGCCAGATCGTCGCCGGTGAGATTCCTGCCCAGAAGGTGTTCGAGAACGATCGCGTCTTGGCGTTCCACGACATCACGCCCGCGGCCGAGAGGCACTACCTGATCATTCCGAAGCAGCACGTGGAAAGCGCGCTGTATTTCGATGAGGGGAATGCCGGATTGGTTTCGGATCTCTATCTGGCCGCGAAGGACATCGCCAAGCAGGAGAACGTCCCGGGCTATAAGCTGCAGATGAACGTCGGCAAGGAAGGAGGGCAGGTCGTGATGCATGTCCACCTGCACTTCATCGCCGGGAAGTGGCTCTCGGACAAAAAGACAGTCTAATGGAGAGCGATTGACAAAAGGAGTTTTGTTGGCACAATGGCACACCGGTTTTTGAGTCGCTCCTTTCCCATAGCCCATGCCCCTCGACGATTTCTTCGGATCCCTGGACGCCTTTCCCTTCTCCGAGACGCTCCGTGACCTCGATGCCCTCGAGGAGTATTTCTCGATGCGGGATGAAGCCCTCTCGAAGATCTCCGCTTCGGACCCTTCCAGCCTCGCGGCGAACCACGTGGTCATCAAAGGCAACGTGCATATTGGTGAAGACTGCGACATCGATCCCTTCGTCCTGATCGAGGGACCCGCATGGATCGGGAACCGCGTGAAGATCCGTTCTGGTGCCCTCATCCGCGCCGGCACCATACTGGGGGACGACGTCGTCATCGGCCACGGTGCGGAAATCAAGAACGCGCACGTTGCCGCCGGAGCGAAGCTGCAGAGCAATGTCTTCGTCGGCGACAGCATCATCGGAACCGAGGTGCGCATCGGATCGGGCACCATCCTCGCCAACCGCCGTTTCGACCAGGCCGTGGTTTTCCTTGATCTCAGAGGAAATAAGGTCCCCGTCGGGCGCGACAAGTTCGGCGCCGTCATCGGGGACCGCACGCGCATCGGCGCCAATGCCACCACCGCTCCCGGAACCATGATCGGTCCCGACTGCATCGTCTATTCCAATGCCTCCATCGCTGGCACCATTCCCGGACGCAGCATCGTGAAGCTCCGCTCTCAGATCGAGATCGTTCCCCGCCAGGGCGATAACTTCACGCTCAGCTCCCGCGACTCCCAGGGGAAACTCTGACCACTTCCATGTCCCAACCTGCCTTCGTCTTCGACTTCGACGGTGTCATCGCCGAAACCTCCCGCCTGAAGGGGGTGATCTTCGAAACGATCGCGAGGGAGGGATTCACGCTCGACGAAGTGGAATCGGCGTACGAAACGGTCAAGCGCGAAAGGAAGGGGCAGGATCCGGCGGAATTCGCCCGACGTCTCGCACGGGGCGACCAGCGACTCTCGCAACGCCTCGCGGACGCTTGGATGGCCGGTGAGCAGCGCATCACGGGAATGGTAAGTACGGAAATGGTCGCCCTGGTCCGGTCGTTGCGCGAAGCAGGTTACCCAACCGTCCTGCTCACGGCCGGCCGTCCCGAAGTGCAGCGGCGCAAGGTAGCCAACTCAAGGATAGAGGATGGAGCGGGGGGGCCTTTCGATGCCATCATCTACGTGGAGGAGGATGGAGCGGGGGAGAACAAGATGGCCGAGATCCGCAAGCTACTGACCAAGCATTCTTTTCTCGTCCTGTTCGACGATCAGCCGTACAATATCGCCCCCTTCGCTACGAACTTCCCACGAGAAAAGACCCTGCCCATCTTCGTCCGGATCTTCGCTGACAAGCGCAACGCCGACTACGTCCCACCCGACGGCGTTCCGACCCTGTCAGCGGTTGGGGATTTGAACCTCGCCCATATCCTCTCCCTCCTCCCAAAGTCATGAAGAACAAGATCGTCGTCATCGGAGGCGGAACGAGCAGTGCTGCCATCCTCTCGGGGCTGAAAGCCGAACCGTCGTTCTCCCTCACCGCCATCCTCCCCGTCACCGATTCCGGTGGCAGTAGCAAGGCCTTCGTCCAAGCGTTCGCCCGGTACAAGCGGGAACAGGGACGTGAGATCACGATGGTCCCGCCGGGGGACCTTTCCAGCGCGCTCCTGGCCCTCTCGAACCATTCCCCGGAAATCAGGGAACTTCTCAACTACCGCTTCGCGAATCTCGGGAGCATGTTCCATGGCCATAGCGTACGCAACCTGCTCGTCGGAGCAGCCATGGAGTTATGGGGAACGAAGGGACTGGCACACTTGTCAGAGATCTTCGCCGTGGATGCCCAGGCACTACCGATCGCGGATGAAGCCGTGCGTCTCTATGCGACCCTCCGTGACGGAACGCAAGTGCACTCCTACGGGGTGCCCG
>CAYOUH010000070.1:2837-5005 GCA_964407085.1 uncultured Candidatus Peribacteria bacterium
TCTTCTGCCATTGCCTCGATCGGCTTGTTGCCTTATGGCGACACCCTACCTTCCATCGATCCTGCGGCAAAGAAAGCTATCCTCGAAGCCGACATCCTCCTGTTTTCCCCGGGGGATATCTGGACCTCCACGGCCCCCATCCTCGCCATCCCCGGCGTGAAGGAGGCGCTCCGGGAAACCAAGGCCACCAAATGCTACTTCGTGCCCCTCATGACCAAGCGGCTCAACACGGAGGGATTCACGGTCCGTGACTTCGTGTCCGCCCTCGAGGCGTATGCCTTCCCGGGGTTGTTCAATATCGTGTTCTACCATCGCAACGGCATCGCGGAGGAGACCCTGCATCGCTACGCGGAGGAGGGTGCCGCACCCGTGGCCCTGGGGGATGTGGAAGAGGTAAATGCGGAGGTCATCGTAACCGACCTTCTCTACCGTCAGGTGATCGCCGCCGAAAAAGCCGAAACGGCAGCGCCCCGAAGTACATTGCGACATGATTCAGAGAAGGTCTTGGAGGCAGTACGGAAGATAGCTGGGAAAAAGACTTGAACGAGATCGAGACCCGATGATGGAGTGTGGTGCCGACGGAGAGAGTCGAACTCTCACGGATTGCTCCGCTCGATTTTGAGTCGAGTGCGTCTACCAATTCCGCCACGTCGGCACGTCCGCGAGCTTAGCCGCATCCTCTTCCTTCCGCAAGCTCAGCTGCTATCATCCGGCCATGCACGAACGCAAGAACTTCATAGCCCAGGAACGCGCACCGTTCGCCTGCGCCCACTGCGGACGGGAGAACGCCGACGACCAAGCGTCCCCGCGCAACCATTGCCGGTTCTGCCTGTATTCGGTGCACGTGGACGAAGCCGTCCCCGGTGATCGTGCATCTTCCTGCTTGGGAATGATGGCACCAGTAGCCATTTCGTCCGATCCGCGCAAAGGGTATGTCATCACCCATGAGTGCACGGCGTGTAAAAAGCGGATGAACAACAAAGCCGCTCCCGATGACGATAGCGATACGCTCATCCGCGTGTCCGCCTCCTCCGCCCACCGCTCCATGTCGCTATGAAAACCAAGGGAAATCCATCGCTGGAAGATAGGGTATCCGAAGTATTGAAGGCTCATGTCGAGCAGAAGGGTCACGTCATCCTCGCCATCTCCGGCGGGCCAGATTCCATGTTCCTGCTCGACGTCTGTCGCCGCACGCTGGGCAAAGGAAGGATCACGGCAACGCATTTCAATCATCATGTCAGGAAAGACAGTGGGATCGACGAGAGCATTGTGCGGGAATATTGCGCGAAGCACGGCATCCCCTTCGTGCTCGGATCAGCGGATATTCCCAGGAAATCGGCAAGTATGAACAGGGGTCTGGAGGAAACCGGCCGTATCGCGCGTTATGCCTTCCTCGAGAAAACGAGGAAAAAGGCGAAGGCGTCATTCATTCTCACCGCCCACCACGCCGACGACCAGGTGGAAACAATCCTGATGCACTTCGTCCGTGGCAGTGGCGTCCACGGCCTCACCGGCATGGCGATCCTCTCCGGCACCATTCTCCGCCCACTACTCGGTATCACGAAGGAGGAAATCCTGGTGTACCTGAAGGCCAAGAAGATCCGTTACACCACGGACTCGACCAACCTCGTACCGGACACGAGCCGCAACCTCGTGCGTCTCGAGGTCATCCCACGGCTCAAAAGGATCAACCCTTCCTTTTCCAAAACCATCCTCCATTCCGCGGAAATGTTTTCCCACCTTTCGACTTTCCTCAGTGAGGAAGCCGAAGCCTTTCGCACGGCATTCTCTTCGGCCGGAAGCATCAACCAAACGGCATTCGTTTCCCTCCCTCTCGTCCTGCAGCGCGAGGTTCTGAGGAAAATATACGTCGACGCCCATGGTTCGGCCGAGGGTCTCTACTCCCCGGAACTAGAGGAAGTACGCCGCTTCTTTCTCTCCTCCGTCACGGGCAAGGTGAAGCGGTTCGGGCAGAAGATGTGCTTACACTGCGACAAGAAACGAATCTTTTGGTAAACTTAGATCGCCCCCTCTTATACTCCTATGGTCCACCATCTCCCCGAAGAAATCCTATACAGTTCTGACGATGGCAAGACCGTCGGTCAATGCCTGTGGGATTTACAAAGGCTAGGCCTAGTACGGGAGGTAAGCAATCAAATAGAGATCCA
>CAYOUH010000071.1:0-417 GCA_964407085.1 uncultured Candidatus Peribacteria bacterium
CGGCGAGGCGGTCGCCGATCGCCCATTCGTTGGCGTCCAGGTCGATTCCGTCGCGTTTGACGAACTCGCCGCGCTTGATCCAGCCGACGAGTTCGGTGTCCACGACCGTCCCGTCGCTGGTCGGGTCGATCACGTCGCGGAACACCAACCCCAACCCCGTAGGATCCGTCGGATCGCGCCCGATATCATCCTTCGTACTGCGCAGCCAGGAGTGCACGTTCAGGTGCAGGTCGGCGATATAGGTGGCAGGATCTTCGTGCTGTCGATGGTGAAGCGCTTCCTCGATTCGTTCCACCAGGTGCGGGTCCTTGCTGTCGAACTGCACTTTTACCCGTTGGGCGTTCGGAGACCCGGCGAACTCCACGACGACAGGCCCATCGCCCGGCGTCATGTACTTCATGATGGGACCGATACTCT
>CAYOUH010000071.1:453-1636 GCA_964407085.1 uncultured Candidatus Peribacteria bacterium
CAGTGCCGACGGAACAGTTCCGAACGCACGGCGATGTCTTCGTACAGGATTTCCCAAAAATTATGCGCGAAGAGCTTCTGCTCGGTCGGCGTCACTTCCTTGATCTTCTCTGGTAAGCGGTCCCACCATTGGCCCGCGCGTTCGGCGTATACCCAGTTGTGATGGTCCGCGGAGCCGCTTCCCGACTCATCGGTCTTCATCACCGTCGCCAACCACGAACGCGACAGCATCCCCGAAACTCCATATGCGTCGGTCAGCGTGTCCTCGTCCAGATCCGCACCGGCAGGCAGGTGGAGGCTCAGTCCCGCGCCTTCCTCCATCTGGTAACAGAACGCGCGCGCCTTCATGTACATGTATTTGAGCCGGGCGTGGTTTTCCGGCCCGAATTGGTTGAGGATCTTTTGGTCCACCACTTCCCACTGCCCGGCGAACAGGTAGCCGAGAGTGATCTCGGAATCGTTGGCTTCTCCGGGGCGGTAATCGAAAGGGCTCTGTCCCGAACATTGGGTATAGAAATCGATCATGGCCCGTGCCAGTGCCATACCCCGCGGGAAACGGTACATGCCCGCCATCGGCAGCAGGTACTTGCCCATGTTACCCATGGCACGCATCATTTTCCCGTCGATGTTGCTGTAGTGCTTGGTCGTGCCCTCAGTGGTGGATTCGACCGTGGAATAGGCCCACATCACCATGCGTCCCAGCTGGTTGGCATCGATGCCTAGCTTCAGGGCGGATTGCAGGGCCCCGGCAGCACGCTGCCGCTTGGTGGAGTTGGGCTTGAAGCCCTTCAGCTTCCCTGTCGCCTTGTCGACATCCGGCTTCGTGAAATAGGATCGGTACAGGTCCATCGTTTCCCCAAACTCGAAGTTGGTAACCGACTCCTCGTATCCCGTTTTGACACTCTTGTCGTAGGAGGAGTTGAGCGCTGGGGTGAGTCGGCTTTCGATCTTCTTGGGCAATCCACTAGCATCCCCTTCATCCGCGAAGTAATCATACAGGAGCTTGACGTAATCGCTGTGCGTCACGGGCGCGCGCTTCTTGGGATCCCACTTCGAAGGATCGATACCCTCTCCTCGTAAGAGATGGATAACTTCCGGCTTACCCAAACCCTTGTCCCCGGCTGCCAGAAGCAGTGCTGCCTGTCTCCACTTCGGCAATCGATAAAAATCGGAGAAGGCCTCCT
>CAYOUH010000071.1:1646-4882 GCA_964407085.1 uncultured Candidatus Peribacteria bacterium
GGCGCTATTCTGGACCGCGTCCATGATTCCGTGCGTCCAGGGGATCCCCAGGGCGTCTGTGAAGCCTTCCACTTTTCTCGATGCCCAGCGTGCGAAATTCGCCCCGTTGATCTCCGTCCGTTCCGATCCCATGCGCTTGAATGCCTCGCCTACCATCTTGATGCCCTTAGCGACGCCCGCGATGGAAAGGTTAGATCGGGTATTCTTGGGTTTTGTGGTCTTGATATCGTTCCAGTATGTAGCGTCCCAGGTACGTTCGGGCTTGTCATTGGAGTACTTCAGGTCGTACTTCTTGGCGAAATCGTAGAATTGCTGGTAACTGAGCCGCTCCATTTTCCACTGGCCCGTTTCCTTGTTTTCGCTATGAGCGACCGCAACGGTTCCTTTGGGATCGTCCACCTTTCCGACGATCACGTTCGAATGCATCTTTTTAGAAACCGCCACCAGGTCAGACCCGTCGATGGGCTTGATGGGCTGCTTGTCCGGATCCCATTCCAGAGCCTTCTGCACTCCTTCCAGCGTTTCGAGCGAGGGTATGTACGTCAGGTTCTTGGCCACCATGTCTTCCTTCGGATCGCAGCGGTATCCGCCCTCCATCAGCAGTGTGAAGTACAGCTCTCCCGGCTCCATCCATTGGTTCCCCGCTGCCGTCTTCACCCGTATCCTGCCACCCTTTTCAGGATCACCCTTGGTATCGGTGATCCGCGCCGTCCGTTCATTACCATCCGGACCCTTCACTTTGATCAACGCTCCCTTCACCATGTCGAACTGCTGCTTCCCGTCGTACTCCTTGCGCAGACGTTTCTCTAGGCCACGGATGCTGGTCGTTTCCCGTGCGCAGGTGGCATACGTCTTGAGCAAGCGCCGTAGCCGCATCTGTTGGCGTAACTCGCTCGTCTCACTCCCTACGCCCATCGTATAGAAATCATGCTGCATAGAGGGCACCAGCTCGAGATACTGCGGCTTCATGTGGTGATTCTCATGCTCGATGTGCGCGAAGCGCGTTTCCAGCTTATCGATCTCCTTCACCAGCTGGTCCGCCGACAAGGACTTATCGCGGAACGCACGCACGGCGGTCTTGGCCACGTCTTCCAGTGTTGCTGCGCCCTCATGCGTGGAATGCAAGGCATGGATGAGGCCATCGTACTGCTCCCGCAGCGAGTCCCGCGACAGTCCCAGGAGACGATTGCCGTAATGCGCCTTTTCATTGGTTAGAAGCGTACCCACTTCGGCAGTGATGGGAGGACGCGGCTCCGTCAGACGCGCTTGGAACAATCGGGCACGCTCCATGAGCAACGCGCTCTCTGCGAGTCCAGGCTTCCCATCCTTTCCGATTTCGACGAGCGATTTCGAGAGGGTTTCATGCTCCTTCGCGCTCGTCAGGATTTCCTCGTACTGTGCGAGTTCGGACAGCGTGAACTCCGCCTGGCGCAAACGCATCTCGCCGAGCAGCTTCTCGGCCCGCATCACGTCGGGAAACTTGTTCTGGTCGCGCAAACAATCGTGGAACTGCTCGCGCAGGTCCTTTTCTTTCCAGTTTCCGGCTACGGGCTGCAGGGTTTCGAGCTGCTTCTGGCCCGGCACCAACTGCACCCCGCCGTGTCGGTGGACGAACCGACTCTTCTGCCCCTGCATAAGCCACGACTGGGAACACGGGAGGCGAGGCATGGATGACGAAAGGAGATTTCGAGTCATATTACCAGAAAAACACCTAAAACAACAGCGAAAAGGCGCTCTTCGAAGCCGTAAGCGGCACTATAGCAAGGCCCGCGGAATCTGGTTCTTCACGTTGCCATCCCGGACCAGTCCGACACCCAGTACGTAGCCGTCCTCTGTGGTTAGGACGGCGTGAGGTACCGAAAGCCCGGCTTCCATCTCGTCATCGATACGAACATCGCGTCCTTCGGCCACCCTTTTACACGCTTCTTCATCCAAGGGGAGGATATTGCGAGTGAAATACTTGCCGAAGGCCCGCGCACCGGCGGTCGTCAGACGATACCGGTTCCCATGCTCCACCGTGAGGATCTGGACCCCGCACCGGTCGAATCTCAGATTCTGGGAAAGCGGGACGTACGCGGCAGGCTTGATCCAGAGATCATCATCGATCCTGGTGAACACGCGACCACCGAACGCTTCCTCTTCGGTACCATAGGAATCCACCAGGAATTCCCGTATCGCGGCTTCTTCCTTCTTTCCCACGAGGATCTCTTTCGATCGGCCGTTTTCCTTCGGCGGTGCGTCGGATGCTGTCCGTTCAGCTTTGGAAATCTTCGCCACGAAGAATCCACCCGTTCCCGTCACGTGGGGAAGGAACCTTCTTCCTCTCGCCACGTCCGGGTGATACGTCTTGCCTTCCCATACAGTTACGCCCTCCGTTGTTCCGAAGCTCCCGTCCAATTCCTCGATCCGTGCATTCGTCGGAAAGGTGGTGAGGAGAAAATCCAACACCTCTTCGTTTTCTTCAGGCGCGAACGTGCAGGTGGAATAGACCAACGTTCCTCCGGGCTTGAGCGTCTGGAACGCAGCCTCGATGAGCCCGCGTTGGATGCCGGCCATGCGCCGGATGGCATATCCGTTCCAGCGTTGGAAAAAAGCGTCAGCCTTCGTGAATGTTCCTTCCCCGGAACAGGGGGCATCGAGCAATACGCGGTCGTAGGTATTGGGCGTGAGTCGGGCAAACATTTTCGCGTCGAGCGTCGTGATACCCACGTTGGAACACGCTTGGCGTTCGATGTTCGTTACCGTGGCCTTGGTGCGTTGCGTCGATACGTCATTCGCCACGATGAGTCCTGTGTTCCCCATCAGGCACGACATCTGCGTCGTCTTACTGCCCGGGGCCGAGGACATGTCGAGAACGGTTTCTCCGGGCTGTGGATCGAGTGCGCGTGCGGGTGCCATACTCGACGCTTCCTGGATATAGAAGAGCCCGAGGAAATGCTGCATCGTTTTCCCCAACGCGACGGAATGGTCTTCACGGTCGATGAAGAATCCGTTGTCCACCCAAGGGATGGGGGAGAGATCCCACCCATTGCGCTTCGCCATCGCCAGGAAATCCTCACGCGATACCAAATTCGTGTTGGCCCGCAATGAACGCTTGAGCGGAATTTGGTACGCGTCAGAAAATTCCTTCCATGATTTTTCGCCCAGCAGTTTCTCCATGCGTGCGCGGAACTCGTCGGGGAAAATCGGAATGGTCTTCATGGATGAAACGTTTTGCGCACAACGTAAATACGAAA
>CAYOUH010000072.1:0-4839 GCA_964407085.1 uncultured Candidatus Peribacteria bacterium
AATATCCCTCCCTATGGCATCATCCACGGGACGCAGCCTGCCCCCTGGGTAAGGGGAAACGCCTTTGATTTCCACCAAGCATCGACGTATTTCGATTATTCTCCCGAGTCGGGAATAATGCCGCTCGCGGTTTGATCATGTTCGCGCCTTCGGGTATCCTGCGGCGGTACCGTTCTTCTCCGTACCGAAATGCGCTGTCCCAAATGCAAAGACCTCGAAACCCGGGTCGTCGATTCGCGGCTGACCGATGACAACCGCGCCATCCGCCGCCGCCGCGAGTGCGACAAATGCTCGCACCGTTTCACGACGTTCGAGCGCCCGGAGTTCGCCAGCTTCATCGTGGTGAAGACCGATGGCACGCGCGAGCCCTACGACCGGACGAAGCTCGAGGAGGGGATCTGGCGCGCCTGCACGAAGCGCCCCGTGACCCAGGAGCACCTCGATACCATGATCTCGGAGCTCGAGGAGGAGTGGGCCGCGAACAAGAAGGAGATTTCCACCGCGCGCATTGGGCGTGACGTCATGGAGCGGCTGAAGAAGATCGATGAGATCGCCTACATCCGCTTCGCCAGCGTGTACAAGAAGTTCAAGGATATCGAGGAATTCAAGCGCGAGATGGAACAATTCCTCGACGGTCAATGAATTCCGCCGCGTTTGCCTTGCTCGTCTTTCCGATCGGCCCCAAGATTCGCCCATGCGTTCGATGCTGACAAACTTCCATGGGCGGATACTGGCGGGGACGGCATTGGTGCTGTTGGTTTTTTCCAACGTACCATTCGAAAAGGCCTCCGCGCAGGTTCCCGAGCCCATCCCTCCCATCGAACTCTCCACGCGCTACCCGTCCTTCCTTCCGTTTTTTGCCGCGCCGCGCGCCGATCGCTCCCTCGGTCCGAAACTTACTGCACGGTCAGCGCTGCTCTATGACATGGATGCGAAGCGGGTCCTGTTGGCCAGGGATCCAGCCGCGCGCCTGCCCGTCGCCAGCCTGACGAAGCTCATGACCGTGACCGTTGCCATCGAGGCCGGGTTGCCTTTCGACCGCGAGGTGCCCGTTCCTGCGGAAGCCGTCAAACTCGAACCCTCGAAGCTCTATCTCCTCGCTCGTGATTCGCTCAGCGTCCGTGAGCTCATCCTCGCATCCCTCATCGCTTCCGCCAACGATGCGGCTTACACCCTTGCTTCCGCCCTGCCGGACGCCCTGGCTTCCATGAACCGTAAGGCCTACGAGCTCGGCCTGCTCGATACCCGCTTCTCGACGCCTACAGGACTCGATGATCCGGACAACTACTCTTCGGCGGTGGACATCGCGCGCGTCTTCGACCATGCTCTGACGCTTCCCCTGGCCGCCGAGGCCATGCGCACCCGCTCCGCCACCGTCACCTCGTCCGAGGGCAAGCGCTACGAACTGGACAATACCGACATCCTCCTGGGTCGACAGGACATGGACGTGATCGCGGGCAAGACCGGCACCACCGATGAGGCCGGCCCGTGCCTCATCGTCCTGGTGAGATTGGAGAACGGCCACCGCGTCTTAGGTGTCCTGCTCGGCAGCCGGTCGCGCTTTCCTGAGATGCGCGCGCTCATCGCCTGGGCGGAGGCTGCCTCCTGACGCCCGGTTGCCATTCGGTGCTTCCCGGCTATACTACCGCGCGTACTCCTTCACCGATTCCATGAAAAAGCTCCTCGCCATCCTTCCCGCCTTCGTCCTCCTGGCCTCCTGTTCGCTCGGCGGCACATCGTCCTCGGGCACACGTGCGACTATCGATACTGGCAAGGGCCAGATCGTGATCGAGCTCGCCGATACTGATGCGCCTAAGACCGTCGAGAACTTCAAGAAGCTCGTGGGCCAGAAATTCTACGACGGCCTGAAATGGCACCGCGTGGTTCGCTCGCCCAGCCCGTTCGTCGTCCAGACGGGTGATCCTACGGGCACGGGCTCCGGAGGGAGTACCGATACCATCCAGCTCGAGATCAAGTGTGCCGATGGCAAGATGGTCGAAGGCGAGATCGCCCCTGCCACGTGCGATCCGGTCCTCAAGCACAAGAAATACGCCGTCGGCATGGCCCGTACCCAGGAGCCGAACAGTGCCACGTCACAGTTCTACATCACCCTTGCCGAGACGCCCACGCTTGATCGCCAGTATGCTGTCTTCGGCTACGTGGTGGAGGGGGCAGATATCGTCGAGCAGGTGATGCTCAACGATACGATCACGTCCGTTACCCTGCAATAATCCATGCGCTTCTCCCGCACTGCCCTCATCCTCCCTGCCCTTCTTCTGCTCACCGCCTGCGGAGAGGCCGCCCTTCCGGAAACGACACCGGAGCCTTCCTCGACTCCCGCCCCGTCCCTCCCCGCCGATGCGTACCAGTATGGCTCGCCCGCGCTCAACCTCGGTATTGTTTCTTCCCCTACGCCCACCCTACCCCTGACTTCCCCTTCACCCGTGCCCTCTACGCCCACTGCCAAATCCGCCTCCAAAGTCACCTTCGTTACGCCCGGAGGCAAGATCGTCGCCACCCTGTCCGCGAAGGACGCGCCGAAGACGGTCGAGAACTTCGTCGGCCTGGTCCGTGCCGGATTTTACGATGGCCTCACCTGGCATCGCGTCGTGAACGATTTCGTGATCCAGACCGGAGACCCCTCTGCGACGGGTGGGGGAGGAAGCAAGGTGACCATTCCCCTCGAGATCAAATGCGCGGATGGCAAGATCATGGAGGGCAGCGTCGTGCCGCCTTCCTGCAATCCGGTTCTGAGGCACAAAGAAGGAGCGCTCGGCATGGCCCGTACGTCGGACCCGAACAGCGCTTCATCCCAGTTCTACATCGTGACCGGTCCGGCTTCCTTCCTCGATGGCAGCTACGCCGTCTTCGGCTACGTCACGGAGGGATTGGACATCGCGAAGAAGATCGCCCAGGGCGACACCATCACGAAAGTGACGGTAGAGTAGTCTCAGTCTCGGACTGTATTTTCTTCTGAGAGCTTTTCTTCTCCAAGGCTTCCTCGATGATGGCGCGGATCATTGCCTGTGTCACCACGATCCGACCCAAATCATTCGCATTGAGCATGCGAACGTTTTCCAGGCTTCCGATCCTCCCGATCTGATAGTGAGTCTTCTCCATGACTTCCTCGAGGCCTGGGAGGGTCTCTTCTTCCGTTCGCTTGTTCTTGACAAGCTTGGCATCATGGGCGGGAATGCCGCCAATGTATTTAGGTTCTTCCTTAGTGCCGACGTTAAGTGTGAAGAAGCCAAGCCGGAGGAGGGCCTTAGCGGGAGGCTCTGAGTACTTGCCATCACTGAGTGCGGCAGTTTCTTCGCTGTTTAGTTCCTTGGGAATATTGTGCTGCCATTCCTCATGAACGATCTGGCCACGGATCTTTTTTCCTGACTTGGGGAAGGTGTATTCCACAAAGTCCCCATGGCGTGCTTCTACGGAGGGTTCGATGTGGATTTCCGGACGTTCGGCGTTGGTCATTTTTTCGTATTTTATTGTACATCCCAAGTATACTCTATCTCACCAGTTTTCTCCATCAGCTTGTTAGCCACTCCACTCTCCCTTGGGCTAATTGCACCCCCTGCGCCGGCCACCGCACCCTGTCCTCTTGTCCATGCAGGATTGCTTCCAGGGCATCCTTTTTCTCCGCGCCTGTTACGAGGAACAGCACGTTTCTCGCCTGGTTCACGGCCCGGTAGCTGAGGCTCACGCGCTCTGCTGGCGGCTTGGGTGAATCATGTACGGTGATCACGAGGTGTTCGCTCGGCTCCTGCGCCTCCCGTGATCCCGGGAAGATGGACAGCGTGTGGCCGTCGAGACCGATGCCCAGGAGTACGAGGTCGAACGCCGTTCGGTCCGAGCCGAAGAACGTAGCCAATTCCTGCCCGTAGCGTTCCGCACTTTCCTCGACTCTCAGTCCTTCCGTTTGTATCGGATGGAGGTTGCCTTGGGGAATGGTGATGTGGTCCATGAGAACCTTCGCGATCGTCCCCCAGTTGCTCTGCGGATCAGCGGAGGGGACGAAGCGTTCGTCGCCGATGAAGAGGTGCACGCGGCCCCAATCGATGTCGTCGTGTTCCGCGAGCAATGCGTACATCTTCAAGTAGGTGGTTCCCCCTGCCAGCACGATGCTGCAGTGTTCATTTTTTTCTAACGTCGCGCGAATGATCTCCACGAAGCGCTCCGCTCCGGCCTGCGCGACCTCGTCCGCGCTCGCGAACCTGCGTACGGCGTGTCCTGCATCGTCTCCCGCGGTTTTATTCTGACGATCGTTACCGCTGTTGTCGTGTGTCATCGGATGGTAGACAGGGGGTGGAGGTGGCGGAGCATGTCGAAATTCCGCGTGCCTATTATGGCAGCCCTCCGTGGCCTGTCCACTATGGCGACCGTTCCCCCTTGTGTGCCTTTTGAAACATGGCATCGTGATTTTGCAAAAAAGCTTGCATACCGGTTTTCGATTGCTAATATGCGCTGGCTGCTCGGCATCGTATCTGGTCCTTCGGGACAGAACTGCACATGAGCACCATCTTTGATTGTCGCACGTTCGTGACTCCAGCGACCGCCCCCTGAAATTCCTTTTACATTACTTTTACCCCTCCTTAACGAACCCCCATTACTATGGCCGGAACATTCGTCCGCAACAAGCCGCACGTGAACGTCGGTACCATCGGTCACGTCGACCACGGTAAGACCACCCTTACCGCCGCTATCTGTACCTACCTGGCCAACAGAGGTATGGCCGAGGCCCGCGCCTACGACCAGATCGACAACGCCCCCGAGGAGAAGGCCCGCGGTATCACCATCAACACCTCGCACCAGGAGTACGAGACGGAGAAGCGCCACTAC
>CAYOUH010000073.1:0-4830 GCA_964407085.1 uncultured Candidatus Peribacteria bacterium
GGTCCAACTACCTGCGCGGACAACAGTCCCTGCGCGAACTGCTTTCCTGGGCCGCCATATGGCTCACGATCTCCCTCGTGGCGCTCTTTCCCGAGTTCTCCATCCGCAACTTTGCCCTCGTCACCGGAGCCAAGAGCGGGCTCAACGCGCTCATCTTCTTCGTGCTCATCGTCCTTTCCTACGGCTGCCTGAAGCTCTACGTCGTGACCGAACAGCAGGAACGCAAGCTCACCGAACTCACCCGTCACCTTGCCATCCGCGGCTTTTTCGGGGATGATGCCCCGCACGATGGCAGCAAGAAATAACCCATCGTACCAACCCCACACTCCGTGAAAGACATCATCCTCTTCGGCATCCAGGGCTCGGGCAAGGGCACACAAGGCCGCCTGCTCAGTGAGAAGTACGGCTACGTAAGCTACTCCACGGGAGAAGCGCTGCGCGACCATATGGAAAGGAAGACCGAAATCGGCAAGAAGGCTGCGGTGTTCTATGATGCGGGGAACCTCGTCCCCGACGACATCCTGATCGAGCTGCTCGAGGATTTCTTCTCCAGCATTGACCAGGGAAAACCCGTGATCTTCGACGGCGTCCCCCGGACCCTCGTCCAAAAGAAGGCCTTCGATCAGGTCATTACCGAATACGGCCGCCAGTTCGTCGGCGTCATCATCGACCTGTCGGAGGAGGAAGCCATCCGGCGGATAATGCTGCGCGGGGAAACCGAGAACCGCAGCGACGACCAGGATATAGAGGTCGTGCACAAGCGCTTCGAGAATTTCCGGAACAAGACCATGCCCATCGCCCTGGAGTATGAGGCTGCGGGGAACCTGGTACACGTGAACGGGGAACAATCCGTCGAAGAAGTCCAAACCGAACTGGTAGCCGCCCTGGAGCGGTCCGGAGCACTCTAAGAACCCCACGATGATCATTCGTAATGACAAAGAAAAAAAGGCTATCCGGGACTCCGGCGCGATTCTGCACGACGTCATCGTCGGCGTTGAGAAAGCGTCCTTCGTCGGCGTGAACCTGCTAGAGCTCGATGAGCTCGCGGGACGCCTCGTGAAGAGCGCGGGAGCCAAGTGCCCGTTCCTGGGCTACAAGGGCTTCCCCTCCAACATCTGCCTGTCGGTCAACGACGGGGTGGTCCACGGTATCCCCTACGACTACGTCTTGCGCCAGGGCGACATCCTCGGCATCGACATGGGGGTGCTCTACGACGACGCCATCACCGACAGTGCCATCACGGTGGGCATCGGCGACATCGGGGACAAGGAACGTGATTTCCTCCGCACCACGAAGGAAGCCCTCGGCAAAGCGATAGGGATCGTGAAAGACGGCGTACGGGTCGGCGACATCGGGGCGGTCATCCAGCAACACGTGGAGGCAGCGGGCTACGGCATCGTGCGCGAACTGACCGGCCACGGCGTGGGTCGCGCCCTACACGAGGACCCGCATATCCCCAACTACGGCACGCGCGGGACGGGCCCGACGCTCCATTCCGGCGAAGTCATAGCCATCGAACCCATCACCACCATGGGGCGCTATGCCATCTACGTCGACCGCGACGACTGGACCATTCGCACGCGCGACGGTTCTACGGGAGCCCAGTTCGAACACACCCTCATCGTCACCGACCGGGGCGCGGAGGTCGTCACCTGAATCCTTTTATCCGGCACCCCACCCTTTCCCCATGAAGCGCCTCCTCTCTTCGCTCCTGCTTCTCGGTTCCCTCGCGCAGCTCGCCGTCCTATCCCCCGTCCGCGCGGCCGGCACGCCGATCACGACGGTCAAGGTCACGGCCTATATCCTGACCAAGGATGGCCGCATGCGTCCGCATGGGCAAGGGTCGGCCACCATCGTCACCTCCGACGGCTTCATCGTGACCAACCACCACGTCTCCGTGGACGAGAGGGAACAGCCCGCGGAAGCGTACGAGATCTGCTTCAGCTATCCTGACACGCTCGCCAAGCCCGAATGCACGGCCACCGCACGCTATGTCGCCTCCGACCGCGAGCACGATATCGCCGTGCTGAAGATCGACCCCACCGACATCTTCGGCAAGGGCCTCCCCACCCTCCCCCACCTGAGCTATGCCGACAGTCCCCGCCCGGTCGTCGGGGAAGAAATCCGCATCGTTGGCTTCCCTGATATCGGCGGTGACAGCGCGACGTTCACCAATGGGAAAGTGAGCGGCTTCCTCAATATCGAAGGAACCGAGTACTTCAAATCCGACGCCAAGATCTCGAACGGCAATTCGGGAGGGACGGCGCTCAATAAGGATGGGAAGTACGTTGGCATTCCTTCGAGGGTGAGTTCGGGAACGGTTTCGGAAGAAAGCCTGGGCTATATCCTCCCCATATACGACTACCGCGACTGGGTGACTCGGGCGATCTCGTCCGTACAACCCGCGGACAATAAAACAGCGGACGCACGGCTCAAATCCCAGATGCTTCAGCTCTACGACGCCAACCGCACCGGGAAATTGGAGGTGGATGAGTTGCCCGGATATTCCCTCCAGGCTGCGACCGGATGGAGGTTCTCATCGAACGCGGCGTCGCTCAACGACTACTCGCAGCTGGGCGAATTCACCCTCTCCTCCGCTGATGGCAAGGCCTACGTGAGCGTCTCCACCAGCCGTGAAACGCACGAGAAATCCCTCGACAAGCTCGAGAAGGAACAGCGCAAGGTCGACCGCTACCTGCGTACGATCCCCGGGTATTCCGTACGCAAGGCGATGCTGGCCGGAAAATATCCGGCGCTCGAAGTTATCCTCCGCCAAAAGGACTACCTGTCCGAAGGCAGTAAATACGACCGTATCGACACGGAATACCGCATTCCGTTCGGTACCTCCGTCGTAACGGTATCCACCTCGCATGATACCGCCCCGTCCGGAACGAACGCCGACGACATCGCCACCATCCTGGATGGCTTCACCCTCGACACGGATAATAAGCCCGCCTTCACGGTCGTTTCCTACGACGGTTCGGAGCCGGACATCGATCTCAAGAATCCCTCCCCGCGCGAATGGAAGATGGTGGAAACCCGCTACGTCTCACGCGCGCCCGCCCTCTCGCTCCTGTTCGAGCGGCCCGATGATGACAAGTCCTGGGTGGTCGCCAGCTACGATGAGTACGATGAGTACCAGAACGACACCGACTACGGGAAGTACTTCGAGAACATGGTCAAAGACGCCAAGGACTACTCTTCCCTCCTCTCCTCGGGTGATGACCTGAGCGTGGCAGGACGGCGGGCATTCTTCGCCCTGACCAAGGACACGTCGGTGTATAACGAGGACCCCCTCAACCCCTTCGTGATGCTCGCCATCGTCATCCCCGACGGCAAGTACTACTACACGCTCGCGTTGGGATCACCCTCGAAGGAGTATCCCTCCCGCGTCGCCTTCGTGAAAGATCTCGCGGCCACCATCGTCATCGACGGGGAGGAAGGCAAGACCGACCTCTCCGCAATTTCACTGATGGATGGTGCTTTCACGGATACCACCAACCACCGCTTCGAAAAAGAGATCGGCGCACTCAAGCAGGAGGGTGTGATCGGCGGCTACACCGACCGCAGCTTCCGCCCGTACAAATCCGTCAACCGCGCTGAGTTCCTGAAGATGGTCGTGGCTGCGCTTCCCAGGGAAGACAAGGAAGCGTTCGAATCATCCTACCTGGGAACGTCCGCCGGAACGCCGCTGAAGTTCAAGGATACCGACAATGCCGCCTGGTACGCCCCCTACCTGCGCTACGCGGTAGATAAGGGCATCGTGTCCGGCTACGGCGACGGGACCTTCCGCCCAGCCCAGCCCGTCACCCTCGCAGAGGGGCTCAAGATCCTCCTCCTCGGCCACAAGCTCACGGTCTGGAAACCGCTTCCGACGGACAACAGTGCCTGGGAATTGCCCTACATGGACAAGGCCTACGAACTCGGACTCCTGGTCTCCGGGATGGACAAACCGTCCCACGTCCTGCTGCGCGGCGAGGTGGCCCACGTCATCCACGCCCTGCGCTCCAGCGACAAGGACAAGTACGGGCTCTAGTCGATCCTCCACAGTCCTGGGTCTCGCTCCATAGGATTCTACGTTCTGAGTTCTGAGCGTACTCGCGAAGAACGAAGAATCCCGTGACTATTATAAGTACTGTCCACGACGGGATCCTTCGCCATATTCTCCATTGAGAGTGGTAGATCCTTGCGGCTCAGGACGAGGAATACATCACGCGATACTCACCGGATCGACGTCTACCCGCCAGCCCCGTGCCAGCTTCACGCGGTCGAGCAGCATGCGTGGGTTCTTGCCACGGAGGATCACGTGGTAGTAGTATTTG
Source organism: uncultured Candidatus Peribacteria bacterium (assembly GCA_964407085.1). Taxonomy (GTDB): domain Bacteria; phylum Patescibacteriota; class Gracilibacteria; order JBDHUY01; family JBDHUY01; genus CAYOUH01. Next base: position 4,323 of record CAYOUH010000073.1, read on the forward strand.
TCATGCATCCGTACGGGGGATGCCGGAGCCATGGCCACCTCCGCTGCGCCCTTGCACTCGGCATCGTTGTCCACCAGCCACTGCAGCTCCTCGGAGAGCGTCTTGGCCGCACGGATCGCCTTCTGCTCATCCGCATCCACGTAGGCCAGCTTGATGATCCGGGTGAACGGCGGGTAGTTGAGCTTCTTACGCTCCTTCACCGTCGCCTCGTAGAACGTCTCGTAGTCGCCTTTCGCCGCGGCGAGGATGGCGGGATCGTTTGGCAGCAGGGTCTGGATCACGACTTCCCCCTTCCTTCCTAACCTGCCCGTGCGGCCTGCCACCTGCATGATCGATTGAAACACGCGCTCGCTAGCCCGGAAATCCGGCACGTGCAGTCCCACGTCCGCGAACGGCACGCCGATGAGCGCCACGTTGCCCAGGTCCAGCCCCTTCGCGATGATCTGCGTCCCGACCAGGATGTCGACCTTGCCCTCGTGCAGGTCGCGGTAGATCGCGTCGAAGGACG
>CAYOUH010000074.1:0-4799 GCA_964407085.1 uncultured Candidatus Peribacteria bacterium
GCGCTATCGTTGGTCAGGAACGTCAGCTCCTTTTTCAGGGCCTCGGTCTTCTTCTGGAGGATCTTGAGATTCACCGCCTGCCGCAGGACAGACGATCCCTCGCTCACCAGCACGTTGAGTTTCTTCTCCCGGCGCGCCCTTACTCTCTGCACGATATCAGCGATCTCGTCATCGGCCTCGAGCGTGATATGGACTTTGCGGAGCTCTTTCATGGACGTGCGGTGGGAAAGGGATGGGAACGGGAATGCTTTGCGTATGGAGGGTCGGCTGCGCTACGATGGCGCCACTTCCGCCCCTTACAGCAACTGCTACGCATGATCGCAGATCGTCCCTCGTTCCTCAAGCTTTCCGGCATCAGCTTCGTCGCCAATGGAATACCCATCCTGTCCGACATGTCATTCGAGATCGCATGCGGCGAGTACGTGGGATTGGTCGGTCCCAATGGCGGCGGGAAAACGACCCTCCTGCGCATGGTCCTGGGCCTCGAACGACCCACGCGGGGAACGATCGCCATCCACGGGACGACGGAAGCGTTGGAAAAACAGCGCGCCAAGATCGGGTACGTTCCGCAGCGCATCTCCTTGGACGCGGGAGGATTCCCAGCAACGGTAAAGGAGGTCGTGGGCACGGGCTGCACACAGCGTTCGGGGCGCATCACCCGGTCGCGATGCGACACGGTCGTCACCGAGTCATTAGAACGGCTGGATATCACCCACCTGTCTTCCAAGCTCATAGGAGAACTATCCGGGGGCGAACGGCAGAAGGTGTACATCGCGCGCGCCCTGGCGGCCGGAGCGACGGCCCTCATCCTCGACGAACCGACTGTGGGCATCGACGCGCCATCGACGGAAAGCTTCTATGCACTGCTCGCCGAACTCAACCAAAAAGAAGGAATGACCGTCATACTGGTATCGCACGATATCGACGTGGTCGCCCGCGAGGCCCGTACCGTCCTGTGCGTCAATGGCCGCCTCATCTGCCATGGCCGTCCCAAGGACGCGCTCACCGAGGAATACATGCGGCTGCTGTACGGCCGCGAGATGCGCTTCGTGTACCACGATCCCCATCTGGAGCCCGACGCCAGTTAACTTCTTCCCATGCTTTCCGACCTCTTCGAATACGGATTCGTCACGCGGGCCCTCCTAGCCGGGATTCTCCTAGGAACCGTGCTTCCCGTCGTGGGGATGTTTCTGGTCGTTCGACGCTATTCGCTGTTCGCCGACACCCTCAGCCACGTGGCCCTGGCTGGAGCATCGGTATTTTCGCTCTTCGGTCTTCCGATCATCCTGGGAGCTGCGGCATCCTCCGTCGTTGCCGGACTGGGACTTGAGACCCTGCGGCGTTCATCACGCCTCGGCGGGGAAGCACTGCTCGCCCTGTTTCTCTCGGGAAGCCTGTCCATAGCGGTCACGGTATCCACGTTCTCCAATGGAGGCCGCGGCGCGTTCATAGGCCTCCTGTTCGGCAGCGTTTCGACGGTTACGGGCGATGACGTTGTCCTCATCGCCATCGGCACGATCCTCATCCTTGCGATGGTCTCCGTCTTATGGCGCCGGTTGTTCTTCTTGTCCCTCGACGAAGAGCTCGCCTCGGCCAGCGGATTACCCACGCGGGGACTCTCAGCGCTCCTCACGGGGATCACCGCCCTGCTCATGGCCCTCTCCCTCCCCATCGTCGGGGCATTGCTCCTGGGAGCGCTCATGGTCCTCCCGGTCTTGACCGCTCTGCAGTTGCGGCTCGGCTTCCACCGTACCACCTTGTTCGCTGTGGGCTTTTCGCTCCTCTCGGTCCTGACAGGACTCATCCTGTCAGCCACGTTCAACCTGCCGTCCGGTGCCACGGTCGTTCTCTGTGGGGTTATCGTGTTCTGCCTCGTCTTCATCCTGGCCTCCACCTTCCGCATGCGCGGAAGGTAAGCTCCGCCTAAGGGCAGGAAGCGTCTTGGCACCCCAGGTAGCCGCGCAGCTTCGTCGTGCACTTTTCTCCCGTGAAGATCCCGATGGGACCCGGGTCACCTCCGCTCATGCAGGTGGTGGTATTGGTCGTGGACGAGGTGGGAACTGTTACCGGGCACGTCCCCGTCACGATCGCCTCCGGCTCGTCCTGGGCGTTCTTCAGTACCACGCCGATCTGGAAACACGTGTCGGTGTAGACGTAGGTGATGGGTGCCAGGGCACGCGGCAGCTGAATATCCGTCGAGACGGAAACCACCCCATCGAGCACGCTGGCCACATCGTTGGTCAAGGACAGGAGCACCTTGTTCGCCTGGACACCCACACCGCTGGGCAAAGTCTTGACCACGAAGTAAGGATTCTTCAATCCCCTGCATCCTCCTGTGGGACAGGCCGGGGATGGCGAGGTGGGAACGGCAGTAGTCAGATCGATCGTCCCGTTGTGCGGGATATCGAATGAGCGTTCGATCCCGTCAGCCACGGCGGTACCCTTCAAGGTCACCGCACCAGCGGTCATGCTTCCCTTTCCTTGGAACACCACCTTGGCCCCGGTCACCGTTTCGGAACTAAGGACTAGGGAGGGGGTCGTGTTGTTCGCCGGCAATTGGGTGTTATCCGCAGCATTGGCCGTATTGAGGTACACGATACTAGTTCCCGGAAGCTTCTCGATGAACATGTGCTTGGAGAGGTCGCTCTTCGTGCGGTCAGCGATCACGACGTCGGCTTCGGCATACTTGACAGGATTACTTCCGGTCTCCGTAGCGCGGACCTTGAACGTCTTTCCCAAGATCGCTGCTTGTTGTGCTACGGTATCCGTTACCGTGAAGGTTAGGCGCGTGTTGCCCGTTCCTACCAAGGGAGTCTCCGCCTTCGGAACCAACAATGCACTGGCATCGGCACCAAGACTATCCTTGATCGTCCACGTTAGCGGGGTACTGGCCGTATTGGTTCCACCCAATTTGGCGGTCAGGGTAGCGGTATCGCCTGGGAGCAGGGTCGATTTGGTAGGACTGACCACGAACGCGGTGGAAACCAGGTTGGTTCCTTCCGGGAAGCGGTACGAGTAGAGTGGGCTGGTTTTGGCGGGACTCACGTCGGTACGCGACACCTGGGCATACCGCACGGAGCTGAGGTTCGTCGTGGCAGGCGATACCGAAACGACCGCCAACCCTGAACCCGCGGACCCAGCCACGTTCGAAGCGACATAGGTCGTGGTGGTGACAGCTTGGGTTTGGGTCGAGTTGAGGATGACGCTTCCGGCGGACCCCGCGTTGCGGACGGTCAGTTCCAGCTTGTTCGGCGTCACGCTCGTGTTATACCGCACGTTTTCGATCACGGGGTCGAGGATGGTCGTACGGTAGCGCCTTCCGATCCAACTATCTCCTCCCGCGAAGCGCGCGATGAGCGCGTAGGAGGCGTCCTTATACGTCCCCGAGGTGGGTAACGTGAGTGTAGACGTGGAACCTACGGGGATGCGACATCCTTGGCTGATGGTTCCTGAGCAGGTGGGCCAGGAGGTTGCCACCCCCCACCCCGTCGGAGGCGTAGTGATGATATCGGTGATTTGCGAAACCGCTGAAAAGGGATTGTCGAATCCGGCGCGCGGGATGAAGTAGATGGCCGTGGGAGCGGTAGCGGGCGCGGTAGTGAATAAGTTGGCAGCGTTCGTCCCGCCGGCATTGAAGGAGACGGTGATCGGAGCATAGTATTCACCGCTGTTGACCGCCGTCCCATCAGGGAACATGAGGGGCTTGGGGATAGGCACTCCGACTGCCGCTCCTGCCACCGCCACCGATCCCACGGCGGAATACGTTCCGGCACCGTTTCTGGTGCGGGCCAGGATATAGAGCGAACCGGTGCCGTTGTACGGGTAAGTCGCTGTAGTGAATCCGGAAGTGCCCCCTGTGGAAGTCATGCTTCCTTGGGCATAAGTCTTGGGGATGGAGAACGGGTTCCACAAGATCTGACAGTCCCCATACCAACTACAAGTGGACATACACTCTGTACTGGTGTTGGGAACTACCACGCATTGCCCCTCCTTGTCACAGGAGTTATGCGATCCCCCAATCACCGGTGCACCCGTGCAGGCACCACTACACTGGCGTATACCGTTTCCCGTACAGGCATTGGAGTCGTCACAGGCCTGTCCGGTGTCGGCGGCACAGGGAGTAACGGTAGCGGTTATGCTGTATGCGGGGCTGCCACTCACTCCATACACGCCGATGTACCATATTCCGGCAGCCGTCGAAGGATAGACGGTGATGGATTCGGTATTGTAGGTTGCGCTCGAGACGTAATCGTATATGCCGGTCGTAGGCTGTCCGGCGTTCCGGACGTACAGGTTGGAATTACCGAAATTGGGACCGGTGGTGGTGACCGTCAGTCGATAGGAATTGGCAGGGATGCTTATGTAATAATATTTCCACGCACCGAAGGAAACGGAATCTGCTAGGGCTGACCCGCTCGTAAGCTGGGTACCTGGAATCGGAGTTGGAGTTGGAGTCGGAGTAGCGCACCCCGCCGTTGTAACACCCACGGAGACACTGGCGAGGGTCGAGCCATCGGCCGTGTTGACGATGTAGAACAAGGTTCCATTGGCTACCCATTTTCCGGTAGTGTTGGTCGAATTGCCCGCCGGATTGGAAGCGAACAAGGTACCCGTCGGGCTACCCACGCGTACCTGGTTAGCGACCGGCGAGTACACGCTAAGCATCGTGATACCGAGTCCCGTACCGTCGCAGACCTGGATCGGGTTTGGCGACGCTGATACCGTCGACGCCGGAGTAGGAGTAGGGGTAGGAGTAGGGGTAGGGGTAGGAGTAGGAGTAGGAGTAGGGGTAGGAGTAG
>CAYOUH010000075.1:0-755 GCA_964407085.1 uncultured Candidatus Peribacteria bacterium
CTCCCAGCTCCCGGACAGTATCAAGGACGTTCCCGATGCGATCCTGGAGTGGGCGGTGGAGTGCGATGTATCGGGTCGACCCTTCCGCATCATCAAGCAGGAGCTGAAGTTCCTCCGGGAACACGGACTACCCCTTCCCCGGAGGCATCCGGATGTCCGGCACCTGGACCGGATGAAACTGAGGAACCCCAGGAAGCTCTTTGACCGATCCTGCATGAAGTGTTCCAAACCCATCCAGACCACCTACGCTCCTGACAGGCTCGAGGCCGTGTACTGCGAGGAGTGCTATCTCAAGGAGGTGTATTGAGGCGATGAGCTGATAGCTATGGGCTCCTGGTTTTTTGCAGAGAAGACTTCCTTCGCAAGAACCAATAGCCTATCCCTATTACCATGTAGCTTCCTAGGCTCCAGTACCCGTTCCACCAGGTGATATCCATGGCGGAGAGGGGAAGGTGGGCGAAGAAGGTGACAGCGCTCTCGACGTAGGCGAGGGGGAGGTATGCGAGGAAGGCTATCGCTTGGGCCAGGAATCCCAGAAAAGGAATGAGGCTTAGGATGATGGCTATGCTTCCCAGGAGCATGATCAGCGGAATGAGGCTCACGACGAGCACGTTGGCCAATGGTGCGATAAGTGACACCGTCCCGAAGTGCTGCAGGAGGAAGGGGAGGGTGGCGAGCTGGGCCGCGAGGGTGGCGGTTAGCGCTTCGGTGATGATACGCCACGGACCTTTCCGCGGGAGGAACCGGTCTGCCAC
>CAYOUH010000075.1:765-4793 GCA_964407085.1 uncultured Candidatus Peribacteria bacterium
GAGAAAGGAGAGTTGGAAGCCCATATCGGTAGATAGCCATGCCGGACGGTAGGCGGTCATGAGGCAGAGGGCCAGGAGGAGCATGTTGAGCGCATCGGCCCGCCGCCCGACGGTGAGGGCGAAGAGGGTGATGATGCCCATCACGGCTGCCCGGATGACGGATGCACTGGGACCGACGAGCAGGATGAACCCCACGATGGCGAGTACCGAAAGGCCGAAGCGCAGGGTGCGTCCGGTGGAGCGGGACAGGAGCCCCGTCACAAAGGCGATGAGGATCGTGATGTTGAATCCTGAGAGGGCGACGATGTGGGTGAGTCCCGTGGATTGGAGATCGTCGAGGAATGCCTGCGGGAAGGAGGCCTTGTCGCCCATAAGGATCCCGGAGAGTAGGGCGGCACTGCGGTGGGGGAGAAGGATGGCGATGTTGGCATTGATCCTCTCGCGTAACGCGGCAAAGGAGCGGAGGATGGTGCCGCGACCGTACTTGCCTGTGGGATCGATGCGCGGATCCTCCATGATCGCTCCTATTCCGCGGCCCTCCAGGTACGCGCGCCAGGAGAACTGCGGCGTGAAGTCCAACGGCCGTTGCAGCATTCCGGTGATCTCCACGATCTCCCCGTAGGAGACCGTCAGTGGCCGTTCGGAGCGGACGTATACCTTGCCTGCGTGGGGAGCGGGGATCTGTACGACGAAGCGCGAGGAGGTGCCGTCCTGCCGCGACGTCTCCACGACGGTTCCGGTTAGGGTCAGCGTGTTGCCCACCTGGCTCCCTATCCCGGCAGGGTCCACGGTCGATGCCGATGACCCGCGCAGGGCGGCGAGGAGGAGAATGGCAGCGGCGAGGACGAAGAGTCTCCACGGGATGGTTCGTCCCAACGGAAAGATGGAAAGGGTGGCGAGGATGACGATGCCCGTTGTCCACCAAAAAGCGCTTTCCGGAAAACCCCACGCGACGCCAAGTCCCGCGATCCACGTGAGGCACAGGATGCGGAGGAGCGAACGCCGCGTTACGGTCGTTTCCACCATGGTGATCAAGCCCAATGGGCAGATTAACCTTGGAACGGGAGTCGAAATCGGTACAATTTCCCCACGCGTCCCACACGCCGTACCGGCCGGTTAGCTAACCACGAACTTCTCCCATATTCAAGATGACCTTCAAGGTAAACAAGATCCAGCCTAGCCGTTCCCGCCCGGCCCAAGGCGTCTACCATCTGGCGGCCAAGATCGTGATCGTCACGCTTGCCATTTTCGCGGTGGGCGGTATCGCCGTCGCCCTGTATAACGGGGTGAGTAATACTCCCCTCAACCTCTCGCTGCCGTCGATCGTTAACACGTTGGGCGGGACGGATCTCAAGACCGATGCCAATGGCAAAACGAACATGCTGTTGCTCGGAACGGGCGGCGGCGCGCACTCGGGCGGCGGCCTGACCGACACGATGATCGTCGCCAGCTATGATAATGCCAAGGGGACACTGACCATGGTATCGATTCCGCGTGACCTGTACGTGAAGGCTTCCGGTCGCTCCGGATCGGGATCGATGATGCGCATCAACCAGGTGTACAACAGCCTGCTGGGTTCTCGCGGTAAGGACCAGGCGATGGTGGAACTGCAAGAGGTGATCACGAAGATCACGGGCTTGGAAATGCAGTATTACGCCAAGGTCGATTTCCAGGCGTTCGTGGAAACGGTGGACATCCTGGGCGGGATCGACGTCGACGTCCCCAAGCGCCTCAGTGATCCGCTCTATCCGGTCGAAACCGCTGACGGCGTCTTCATCCGCAACGAGACATTCACCGTAGAGGCCGGATCGCAGCACATGGATGGGGCTACGGCGCTCAAATACGTGCGCAGTCGGCATTCCACGTCGGATTTCGATCGGAGCCTCAGGCAGCAGCAGGTCATCGTCGCGCTCAAGGACAAGGCCGAACAGTCCAACTACCTGACGAGCGCCAGCAAGATCCGGCAGCTGTACAGCGTGATCAGCCGCAACCTGGAAACGGACGTGGATTTGCAGGAAATGGTGCGGGGAGCCTACCTGGCCAGTACGCTGGATCGGAGCAAGGTGGTGAGCGTGGGGCTGACGAGCGAAGGCGGGAAGCCGGGCTCGGTGCTCTATCCGCCCGATCGGTCGCTCACGGGTGGGGCCTCGGTTCTCATGCCAATCGGTTCGACGGTGTACCGTGAGGACTTCGGCATCATCAAGCGGTTCGTGGATACCGTGACCAACATGCCGGAGATCTTCACCGAGAAGGTACCGATCGTGGTGAGCAACGGGACGAAGCGCTCCGGGCTGGCGCAGCAGGGGAGGGCGTACCTGACGCAGGCCGGGTTCACGGTGATCGAGACGGCGAACAGTGCCGAGAAGCTCGAGAAAACGCGCATCATCGTGTCCGAAGAATTCCTGTCCAGCAAGACGGTGGAATACCTTCCCCTGTTCCTGCCCGCGGAGGTGGTGACGCGCCCGGTGGATCCCAATGGTGAGACCGGCAGCTACGTGGAAATCATCCTGGGCAACGACACCACGGATGCGCGCCTGAACCGTCGATAATCAATACGAGTGGCGATGATCCCCTCCGATGATAACCCGGGACCGGAAGGGGTACGCCTGCAAAAGGTCCTGCGGGACGCGCTGGGTATTTCGCGCAGGCATGCCGAGGATGCTATCGTGGCAGGCAAGGTGAAGGTGAACGGCAAGACGGCGGAGCTGGGCATGCGGGCGGATGTGGAAACGGATGCCATCACGTTCGATGGGAAGTCCCTGCGCCTTCCATCCGGTGGCACGAAGACGACCATCCTGCTCAACAAGCCGATGGGCTGCGTGACGACGCGCAGCGATCCGCATGGCCGACCCACGGTCTTTTCCCGGTTGCCGAAGGATTTCCAGCGACTCTTCCCTGTCGGACGGCTGGACTACGATACGGAAGGACTGCTACTGCTCACGGATGACGGTGACCTGGCCTACCGCCTGACGCATCCGAAATTCGAGGTGGAGAAGGAGTACGAGGCGGAGCTCGATGGTCCGCTGTCCAAGTCGCAGGCTGACAAGCTGGAACGGGGACTTACGACCCCTGAGATCACCACATCGCCGGCCAAACTTCGTGCTATCGGCACCGACGGGACACGCTGGAGCGTGACGATCCACGAGGGCAAGAACCGCGAGGTGCGCCGCATGTTCGAAGCGGTCGATTGCCGCGTGACGGCACTGCGGCGCGTGCGGGTCGGAGCATTGTCCATCGGCGATGTGAAAGTAGGGAGCTGGAGGAAACTGACCGGATCGGACCTCAAGAAGCTGGAATCGGTTGCCCCGAAGGCGCGACGGACGTAAGCTGGCGGCATCTTTCCGTCCCCATGCGCATCGCCGTCTTCTCCGCCAAGCCCTACGACCGGAAGTTCCTGACTGAAGCCAATGCCAAGCGGCATCAGCTGGAGTTTTTCGAAGCGCGACTCAGCTGTGGAATGGTGCCGCTCATCAAGGGATTCGACGCGGTATGCGCCTTCGTGCACGATGAGGTCGACGAGTGCGTGCTGGGAGGACTGGAGGCGCATGGAGTGAAGCTCGTCGCGCTGCGCTGCGCGGGATTTAACAACGTGGACCTGAAACAAGCCAAGGACCACGGCATCACCATCGTGCGGGTTCCGGCGTATTCACCGCATGCCGTGGCGGAGCATGCCGTAGCCCTGATGCTGGGGCTCAACCGCCAGACCCACCGGGCGCATAACCGCGTGCGGGGGGGGAACTTCGCGCTGGATGGTCTGCATGGCAAGACAGTCGGTGTCGTCGGCACGGGCAAGATCGGCAGCGTGCTGGCGGGGATCATGCGAGGGTTCAGGTGCGAACTCCTGGGATACGACACCCATGAGAACGAGGAGTGCAAGGCGATGGGCATGCGGTACGTGGATAAGGACGAACTGCTGTCCGCTTGTGATGTCATCAGCCTGCACTGTCCACTGACTCCCGAGACGAAGTACTTTATCAACGCGGAAGCCATCGCGAGCATGAAGAAGGGGATGATGCTCATCAATACCA
>CAYOUH010000076.1:0-4789 GCA_964407085.1 uncultured Candidatus Peribacteria bacterium
TTGTCTCACCGGTTTCCTAGATTAAGTGCGAGACTTATTAGGGGTGATCGGCAGAAGGATGTGGCCCAGAAGGTAGGCCCGATGATCGAAGCGCTTAGTGTTTATTCTCGCTCTCACCCTCAGATTTCTCTCGACCTGAAGGCCATGCGGAGCAATCTTGTGAGCATAATCCAGGCTTCGGGACTTCATCCAAACTTCATTAATAAGGACAAGGTATCCAAAGCCTTAATTAAGGCAGGTATCCCCAACCTTTTGTTTGCTTCATTAGGCAAGAGCGGGAAAGTCAGTATTCAAGATTTCAAGGACAGGGCCCTAGGGCTTGTATCGGATTTTATCGATATCATTTCTGGCAAGGGCGTTGACGAAACTCTCCGCATTGCAAAGGCAATCAGCGCAACTCGGGAGAGTGCTATAAAAGTTACCAACTAGTATCCGTTACGCCTTGTTCAAGTACTGATACGCCCCATAGGTCGCGATGACTCCCTCGGAGGCAGCGGTGACGAGCTGGCGGAAGTAGGCGGAACCGGTCGTGACGTCGCCGGCGGCGAAGAAGCCCGGGACGTTGGTCGACATGTCTTCGCCGACCTTGATGAATCCCACGGCATCGGTTTCCACGCCGATGGAGGAGGAAAGTTGTGAGGCGGGATTGAGGCCGATCTCGACGAACACGCCGTCCACCGCGAGGGTATCGGATCCCTGGTATGGGTTGTTGAGCTTCACCCATTCGACCTTGGTGGACCCGCCGATCTCAGTCACGCTCGTATTCGTCACGATCTCGACCTTCGGGTTTGCCTGGAGCTGTTCGACCCAGATGGGCTCGGCTTTGAGCGTATCACCGCGCACGAGCATGTACGTCTTCTTCGCCAAACCTCCCAGGACGAGTGCGCCTGTAGCAGCACTGTCGCCTCCGCCCACTACGGCAACCGTTTTGTCGCGGAAGAAGAACCCGTCGCAGGTGGCGCAGTAGGACACGCCCTTGCCGTCGAATTCCTTTTCGCCCGTGACACCGAGGTGCTTGTGCGTGCTGCCCAGCGTGTAAATCACCGTTTTCGCACGGTAGGTTTCCTTGTCCGTGGTCACTATGAAATACGCCCCGTCCCGCTGGATTTTCGTGGCCTTTCCCTGTGTTATTTTCCCGCCTAGATATTTCACGTGGTCGACGAACTTGTCCACCAGGTCGTTGCCCAGGATGGAGCTGTAGCCAGGGTAGTTCTCCACCAGGTGCGCCGTGGTCAGCGTCCCGCCGGGGAGTTCACCGAGCAGCACGTGGTCGATGCGGTAGCGCAGGGCGTAGATAGAGGCGGCCATGCCGGCTCCGCCGGTGCCGAGGATGATGAGGGGAAGGTCGATCACAGGATCTGTTGAAAAGAATGGGAATAGGATACAGGGAAGAGGCGGAAAGGCCAAGCCGAGTGTTGCCCGATCGTTACTTTACCTGATCGATCTTCACCAAGAGGGGCGTTTCGGAATACGCTTCGCCCTTCACCCGAGTCGCCTCTTTTCCTGCCGCATCGATCCGGATCAGCTCATCAGAGGATTTCAGGCCGTACTTTTGCGAGAGGGTTTTGTCCTTCGTTACGTTTACTCGCAGGACGTTGATGTCCTTCGTAACCGGATCCAGTGTTGAGGTGAAGTACGCATCGAGAGCCCGGGAGAGGGCGTCGTTCTCGTCATAGAAGAACAGGAACGTCGTCGTGGTTCCGGCCTGTGCAAGTGTCTCCGGGGTGTAGTTGAGGTAGGAGAACGTTCCTGTACCTGCAGTTGGTTTCACGGTGGGCTTGATCGCTACGGCAGCCTTCTCGAGGCTTTCCGCGACCTTCTTCTGTCCTTCCTCGCGGGCCTTGTTGAGCTGCTCGGCTGTCAGGTCCTTCACGGCTTGCTTGGCCTGTTCGGTTTTTTCGTTCGCGAAATCGGAGGCGGTCTTCTTCACGTCGTCGATGGCGCTGTTCATCTGCTTCTTGAACTCGTCCTTGGCTTGTTCCTTGGCCTCCTCGACCACGGCATCGGTTTTCTCTCCCAGCCACGCACGGATGTCGTCGCGCCACGAGCAGCCCGAGAGCGTGAGGACGAAGAGCGACAGGCCTGCGAATTTGAGGAAGGTGCGCACGGGATGGATTGCGCAGCGAGTATAGGCGGTTGCAGGATGGGTGCAACAATTCAGCCCCCTAGGGATCACAATAATAACCCCGCCAGGAGTCTCCTTCTGGCCGGGGACTTCGCAGGCTCAGTCCCTTCGACTCCGGACGGAATGACAAAAGTCATTCCTCGGCATCACCACTACGTGGTGCTCCCGCCGGGAGTCGAACCCAGACCACTGCCTTCGGAGGGCAGTACTCTATCCATTGAGCTACGGGAGCGCGGCGACAGTGTAGGACGCGGTCATTAAACTACAAAATGAAAATGCCCGATCGGGAGATGATCGGGCATTTTTTTCCATGGGTGACTATCTCGTTCCTCCGCTTCCCGTACGAGGAGCGATAGGGGCAGGGGGCTCCAGGAGCATAGGTGGCTGTTCTCCTTCGAGGTCGAATTCGTACTCTTCTTCGTTCATGCCGCTGTTTCTCCGAATGGACGAGCTGCCGGAGAGATCGCTGCGTGTGATGCGCGGATCATTGGAGTAGGTCACGCGACTGGCACCCGAGGCTTTGACCGAGAGCGTTTCCACGACATCCAGGGAGGCACGTGAGGCGCCGGACAGGTCCAGCTTCGCCGATTGTACCCTGCCTTTGGGGATCTCCAGACGGCTTGCTCCGGAGAGCTTGCCATCTAGGGCAGTGATGTTTCCCGAGAAGGTAGCACGGCTGGCACCCGAGAGCTGCAGTTCCAAGGAAGAGAAGGTTCCACTGATGTTTATCCGGCTGGCACCTGATACGTCGACCTGTGTCTGCGCTCCTTCGAAGCCCTCGATCTCCACGCGGGTCGCTCCGGAAGAGCGGAGGGTGGAGAGTTCCGGTATCTTCACCGTGACTTCCGCCGCTTCCCGCCAGCAGAAGACGCATATCTTCCAGGGCTCACGCTCGTCGATGGAGAGGATCCCATCACGGGCCTTGATCTCGAGCATTTCCAGGTCGCGCGGGTTGCCCAGCGCGGACACGGAGAAGGTTTCGGATTTCACGATCCGGACGCGGTGGATGCCGGATACCTTTACGCCTGAGAAGTCCCTTTCGGCGTAGGGGCGGGTTTCTTTATTCGCGGTGCGCTGCTCGACCTGGTCACGGATCTGGGGTGCGTAGCGGATGGCGAAGTTGCCGGCACCAATGAGTCCCAGGACCCAGAGGGCAAGGAGATTAAGGCCGACCATCTTGGTGAACTTGTTCTGGCCGCTGACGAGCGAGCTGCCGATGAGGATCAGGAAGAAGAGTGGAACCGCAATCACGATGGCAATTGAAGCCACCATTAGAATCGCCAGGGCGGGTGAGAGGGGCAAGGCGATCCCTATGTCGACATAGGGGGATTCGCGGTTAACGAGCAGGGTGACCGACGCGAACACTACCATGGCCAGGGCCATGCTCGCTCCTATTGAGATGATGGCCCCGATGATTTTAAAAAAAGTTTTTCCGAGGAACCCTACCATACGGCCTATGCGTTGGCCCACTTCCCGGAAGAAGCCTGCCAATCCCTCCCCGGCGCGTTTGAGGTGTGGTCCTTCTTCGGCCTTGATCCTGGCGATGCGCTCCTTTACGTTCCTTTCGAATTCGTCCAGGTTGAACGGTTGGCCGCGCATCTGGGCTTTCTCCAGGCCGGTCTTCGCCTGCGGGATGATGAGCCACAGGATGAGGTAGGCCACGATGCCGAAGCCCCCGAAGAAGATCGAAATGGCGAAAATTAGGCGCGGCCACATGGGATCGATACCGAAATATGCCGCGAGACCGCTGGCCACGCCGGCGATGATCGTATCGTCCGGATCGCGGAAGAATCGCTTCGGCGACGGGACGCCTGCCGGTGCAGTATTCTCCTTGTCTTCGTCAATTTCCTCGGCATTTCCCATTTCGGTGATGAGGGCCTCGATGACGGGCAGGGCGAGGATCTGTCCCACGCCGTGCTGCGCCATCAGCTTCTCGCCCATACGTGCCTCGATGTCATCGATGATCTCGGAGGCATCCGGGTACGAGGCGAAGCGGCGCTTGACCCCCTCCAGGTAGCGGTCCAAGCGGTCGTAAGCGTCGTCCTCGATCTGGAAGGCGTATCCTCCCAGGGATACGTTAACCGTTTTTTTCATGCTTCTTGTGGCGTTTAAGGAGGGAAGTAATGGACGAGTCGAGTTCGTTCCAGGTGACGATCAGCCGGTCGAGGGTCTTGGTCCCGTCATCCGTCAGGGAATAGTACTTCCGTGGGGGACCAGAGGGAGACTCGCGCCACTCGTAAGCGAGCAGGCCGGTGGATTTCAGCCGCGAGAGCAGGGGATAGAGCGTTCCTTCGACGACGAGCATCCCGTTTTCCTTCAGCTTCTCCAGGATGTCGGAGGAGTAGACGGCATCGCCGGAGACGGTTAGGAGGATGCAGAATTCCAACAGTCCTTTGCGGACCTGGGCTTGGGTCTTTTCGAGCTCTACGTTTCCAGGGGTGTTTTCCAGGGGGTTCATAAGCGGGTTCTGACTCCTTTATAATTCATACTACCTTGTATTGCAAGGTAATTGGTAAAAAATATAACTGAAGCGAAGAATGGGAGGAATCAATACACCGCCTTCACATAGCACTCCTCACAGTACATCCTCTCCGTACGGTTGGGGGCATAGGTTGTCATCACAGGCTTCGAGCAGTTCATGCAGGGGCGTTCGTAGAGCTTGCG
>CAYOUH010000077.1:0-4766 GCA_964407085.1 uncultured Candidatus Peribacteria bacterium
GGCCAGCTTGATACCCAGCACGGTCACGAATCCGAGGAAGGTCAATGCGGTAAGCGCCACGAGGACTAGGAACCCTTCCCACAGCGATACGAAGGGGCGCGTCGTAACGACCTCCCCCGTGCGATGCAGCAGGTTCGGGAACAGGAGAACCAGAATAATCCCCAGTACCACGCTCGACACCAGGTTGGTGAAGCTGAAGAGCAACCATACGCCACCGAAGAGGGACGTCGCCTCATCGAGCTGGGAGCTTGGAACCTCCTCGTTACGGGCATAGGAGAACTTCCCCTTCACGAATCCCGAATCGAATGTCGGTTCATGCGAGGAGATAAAGCGCCCGTCTCCTTCGACCCGAGCATCCGGCAACACGGTAACCACGCCCTCGGCACGCATCTCCAAATCCCCCAACACCCTACCCCCGAACGTGATCGACTGTGATTCGATAGTCATCGCCTCCTTGACCGTTCCCATCCATAGCACGTTCCCCGATCCGATGAACGCGCTCCCGCCGACTTCGGCGGCCCGACCGGCATCCAGGTTTCCTCCCGCAACGAATAAGTCGTCAGCGATTTTCCCGGTGAGTTGTACGGTTCCTCCGATGAAGTAGGCATCGTTTCCGACGCTGCCGTTGATCGTCACGTTGCCTCCTCCGGCGTACACTGACCCGCTCACGTTCCCGTTCACCGTGACGTTCCCTCCGACGATCTTGAGATCGCCCTGGACGGGATGGTTGATGGTCACGTTGCCTCCCGCCACATAGGCATCATCCACGAAAATAGAACTCGTCAGCACCTGCCCATCCGAGACGAATGCCGGCACGGCGAAGGCGGGAATGGGAAACGCGGCCAGGGAAAGGACGGCCAGGCGCGCCATCGTCTTGGTCATGGGAAGTCGGAGGAGAAAAAGGAACTACGGTACGCGCAAGTCGGCTTTCAGGACGCGCTGGGCACTTGCCACATAGAGTCCCTGCTCGTTCTCATCCACGTACAGGTCGCGCAGCTGCTCGCCCTTGAACGTGAACTGCCGTTCGTAGACGATCTTGTCCGTCTTCTCGAACGTCTGCTTGCGATAGACCAATACGCGCTCGTTGGGAGGATCCAGCACGTAGATGTTGCGCAAGTTCTCACCCGTGTAGATCTTGGCATTGGTATCCAGGTTCTTCATCGGGATGCTCGGCCCGCCATCCACCGCGAACGAGGTCTGGAGTTTCTGGCTGTAGAAGCGCTGGATCGTGCCATCGGATTTCAGTACGTACACTGCACCGTCCACAGCAAACGAAACGGCGTTCGCCAGGTCCGCCTTGTCGGAATTGTAGTTGCTCGGCGCACGGTACTGCTTGTTCGTCCGCTCATACTTCCAGATCGCGTTCCCGGCTGGATCCAGGACGTACACGAACTGTCGATTGGAGTACGTCCGGATGGCGATTCCTGCCTTCCATCCCCCACCCTCCGTCTCCAGGAACGAGAAATTATTATCCTTGAACTCGATTAGTTTGTTCGCCTTCGTCAGGATCACCATGGCGTTGCGGTCGGGGAAATTAGCGGCGGCGAGCAGGATTTCTCCCCCATCCACGGTGTTCGTTCCGTACGTATCGGGATTCGAATCCACCACGGGACCCAACACCGCGTTCTGCGCGATTAGGTAGAACGCCTGGTTGAAGAACGTGAAGGCCGAGATGGACGCCCCCGGACCCTTCTTCGACACGTCGGCGATCACCTTGGGTTCCGTCACGCGGGTGATGCGGTCGGCACCCTCCTCTTCCTGCTCGATTTCCGTCAGCAACTGCTGCACGTCATTGACGAACAGGCCCGACCTGGCTACTTCCACCAACTTCTTCTTGGCTTCTTCCAGATCCGCCTTTGCGCCTGCGGGATCGAAGAGTTTCTTGTTGCGCGCGTCCGCTACGGACGACCGCGCCTGCTGGAACGTCTGCTCCATCAGTGCCACTTGCTCGCTGCGCGCGGAGCCTGTCCACAAGACGCTGATGAGGAATATCGCCGCCAGCACGGCCAGGGACACTCCCACGACCCGTGCTTTCGTCTTATTATCCTGCGCCTGGAACCATTCGTAGAGCCGCCCCAGTACGGGCTTCGATTTGGACCATACGAAGGCCGAACCCTTCCGGACTGCTACACTTGCGGTTCCGAGTCCTTTGGCCAGAGGTTTCTGCAATCGCGCAGCACGTTCGCCTAGGCGGCGGTTCCTGCTCCCGCGTACAGGGGCCTCTTCTTCCTCTTCATCCTCGGCATCGGGTTCGTCTTCCACTACCGCTTCATCCTCTTCGCTCTCCTCCATCACGCAGGCACTCACCGCCACGGACAATTTCTTTTCTTCTGCCAGCGTCGTCTCCAGCTCCTCCAGACACGCGGCGATGTCGCGCGGGGCGAACATAGCCACTAGGTCGGCTTTCTTCACGAATCGGAGGAGGCGGCGGGTCGCGAACAGCACCTTGTCGGCCGGAGCCAGGTCTCCACTCGCCACGCTGGAGAACGTGCCATCCTCCTCGTCTTCCTCACCGGCTCCCATGCCATCGGTGATCTCGACCAGTGTTCCTCGGCGAATCAGGTATGACTCGCCATGCCCAGCCTTCGTCACATGCAGCGTATCCCCGTCGAGCACGCCAATGATGGCGTCGAGCTCCAGGGCATCACCCGTCACGTGCTTGTCAACTTCGGTGGGATTCTCGAAGACCGCGTTCACTTCCTTCAGTGCCTGTTCGAACGCGTCGTACCCCTTCCCGCGCCTCGCCTTCGCCAGCCGCTTCTCCAGGATGTCTACCACCTCGCCAAACGACTCCTCCGCCGCCCGTTCCGGGTCGTTGTCGAAGCAGAAGAGGAGGAAGAGCTGGAACGGCCCGACAGCCGCCTGGTATTCATAAAGCTGCTTTTCTGCGTCGTCCTCGATGAGGAACGTGGAGTAAACGGGTTGCATAGGGGAAATGGACGGAAATCGGCTCGCTTTCTCCTGCACTGTAGCCATTTTTGCCCGAGTTGCAAGCCACCCTCGGCACCTCTTCGACACTGATTACGATCGATCCCGTGTAGATGCCAACTTGTCCTTGACTTGGGGGCGTCCGTCCTTAGACTTTCGACTGCTTTTCGGGCATATAGCTCAGTTGGTTAGAGCGCGTCACTGATAATGACGAGGTCGGAGGTTCAAGTCCTCCTATGCCCACCATTGAAAAAGTAGGTCGCCGAAAAGTGGAACCATGACCAGCTATGTACTGCCAGGTCGCAAAGCGACCGTGAGGACTTGAAGGGCGCGAGCCAGTCGAGCGCCCCGCCCGCAGGGCAAGTCCTCCTATGCCCACCATTCTCAAAAAGGACAAATCATTTTGCAGGCAAGGCCTGGCGCCTTAGACTCTTTTCCGAATACTGAAAATGTCCTCCCTCCTCGAACGAACATCACGGCTTCTCGCAAACATACGGAAAAAGGACATCCCGGCTTTCGATGAAGCCAGGCAAACGGTCAACGAACTGCGGGAGGTCATTATTGCGCACAACGATCTCTACCACGCGAAAAGCGCACCTATCATCTCGGATAAAGAATATGATGAGCTTTTGGAGTACTTGAAAAAGCTAGAGGGGCAGTATCCAGAACTTATTACTCCGGATTCATTCACCCAGAAGTTTGCAGTCAAAACCCAATCCACCTTCGCTTCCGTGGCTCACCTGGCTCCGATGATCTCGCTGGACAATACGTATAACGCCGAGGAGCTGCAGGACTTCGAAGAGCGCATCCATAACGTGCTCAAATCCAAAACACCTGTTCCGTACGTCGTCGAATACAAATTCGATGGCATCGGCATCGCCTTGCTGTACGAGGACGACAAGCTGGTCCGTGCCGCGACCCGCGGCGATGGCACGCACGGAGAGGACATCACCGAGAACGTGAAGATGATCAAGGTTGTTCCCCACACTATTCCCCTCTCGAAGCACGGGATAACCCGGATGGAGATCCGGGGGGAAATCATCATGCCGAAATCCACCTTCGCCGCACTCAACACCGAACGTGACGAAGAAGGACTCGCGGCCTTCGCCAATCCCCGCAATGCTACCGGTGGTGCCCTGCGTCAGCTCAATCCCGAGCCAGCTCGCATCCGCGACCTCCTCTGCTTCCTGTACCACGTTTCGTACGTGCGTCCGGAAGGGAATGACCCATCTTCGCAATCTGAAGCGTTGTCCCTCATGCGCTCGCTCGGTCTTCCCACGCACGATTTCTCGCAGACATGCGATTCGATAGTGAAAGTGATCAAACTGACCGCGAAACTGGAAGCCGCCCGCGACGAACTCCCCTTCGAGGTCGACGGTCTGGTGGTGAAAGTCGATAGCACGGAGTTGCAGGAGAAACTGGGCAGTACCGCCCACCACCCGCGCTGGGCAGTGGCATACAAATTCGCCGCCCGTCAGGCGATCACGAAACTAAACGGCATCCTGTTCCAAGTCGGCCGAACCGGGGTCGTCACTCCCGTTGCGGACCTCGAAGCAGTCCAGGTAGCGGGAGTAACCGTCCGTCGTGCCACCCTGCACAACGCCGACGAAACCGAGAAGAAAGGCATCATGGTCGGCGACGACGTGGTGGTGGAACGCGCCGGGGACGTCATCCCCCAAGTCGTAAGACCCCTTACTGAGCGCAGGACGGGGAGCGAAAAGCCGTTCCGCATGATAACCGTATGTCCGAGCTGTGATTCGAAACTCATCCGCAACGAAGATGAAGTGGCCTGGCGCTGCATCAATCCTGCTTGCCCCGCCCAGAACGCCGAGCGCATC
>CAYOUH010000078.1:0-4603 GCA_964407085.1 uncultured Candidatus Peribacteria bacterium
CCCCGTATCCGAGAACGCGGCCGAGTTCCTCGACCAGGTCTTCAGTGATGAGGAGATCCTTGGTTGAGCGCCAGGTGGGAGGCGTGACGGTCAGTGTTCCGTCCTTTCCCTCCACCGTGCACCCGAGGTTGGTGAGGATGGCGGATGCCTGATCCGGATCGACGGGTATGCCCAGCAGCCGCGAAGCGTAGGAGATATCCAGACTGATGGGCGCCGGTCGAATGGCGTCCGGAGCGGAGTCGTACCAGGCGGATGATATCCGAGCCTCGGGGCAGAGCTGCAGGATCAGCTCGGTCGCCCGCATGACGCCCTCGGGAGACAGGGAGGGGTCGAGGCTTTTCTCGAAGCGCGTGGATGATTCGGTCCTGATGCCCAGGCGCTGGCCGGTCTTGCGGATCATGACGGGATCCCAGGCGGCGGATTCGATGAGGATCTCGTTCGTATCCGGTTGCACGGAGCTCTCTATTCCACCGATCATGCCCCCGAGGCAGAGCAGCCGCTCGCCGTTGGCCACGACGGTATCTTCGCTGGAGAGTTCATGTTCCTTGTTGTCGAGCGTGCGGATCTTCTCGCCTTCCTTCGCCAGGCGAACCTGGAGGGAGGAGGTGAAGCGCGCGTCGTAGGCATGGATGGGCTTGCCAATCTCCGCCATGACGTAGTTGGTGATGTCGACCACGTTGTTTATCGACTTCACGCCCAGCTGGGTGACGATGCGTCGCAGCCACAGGGGGGAGGGGCCGACACTGATCCCCGCGATGCGGATTGAGCAGAAGCGCTGGCAGGTCGGACTGGTAACTTTGATGTCAAGCTTCTCCCCTTTCGTTTCGAGGGGCGTGAGATGCAAAGGCTTGAGTTCGGTTTCCGTGATCCCTGATTGGTGCCGGAGCACTACGGAGAGGTCGCGGGCGAAGCCGTAGTGGCCGAAGAGGTCTGGACGGTGCGTGAGGGATTTGTTGTCGATCTCGAAGACGACTTCCCCTTGGCATCCGATGGCCTCGTAGAGGTTTTTTCCCACGTCCGCATCGGACAACGCTGCGGTCAGGTCCAGAATCTCGCGCTCGCCTTCTTCGAATCGCAGGCCGATCTCCTCGCTGGCACAGATCATGCCTTCGCTCTCCACCCCGCGCAGGGTGGCCTTTTCCAATACGATCTCCTCGCCTTCCCCGTGCCACTTCACGCTGGCTCCTACCTTGGCGAAGGCCACGAGTTGGTCTTTTGCGAGATTGGTACCGCCGCATACCACCTGGTATTCCTGTTTGCCGTCGGTCACCCGGGCCACGCGCAGACGGTCGGCTTTCGGATGGGCTTCGACTGACAGGACCCGCGCTACGACCACTCCTTCGCGGGAGATCGTTTCGAAGCCCTCGACCTCGGCGATGGAGGTAGTTACCAGGTCGGAGAGCCGATCAGGCGTGAAGGCGTCGGGAATGGGCACGAATCGGCGCAGCAGGGAGAGGGAGAGCTTCATGGAGCCGGGCGGTTCAGGGGAGGGAAAGTGTCAACGGTGGGGATTATAACAAATCCCTGCCTCTAGACTCAAAGGACAAGGACAAGAAAATGGCAAAAGTGCCGTCCGCACGCGCTTTCCCGGTGGCGACCACGAGGTTGGAATGGTAGAATGGACGGAATATTAACCGCATCCCCTTGGACCCCACCCTTCTCGATACCGAACTCGTCCGTTTCATGGTGACCGTGCTCATCGCCACGGCGCTCGGTGCGCTGCTCGGTACGCAGCGCGAGATGCTGCAGCAGAAGTGGAACGTGCAGGAGTTCGGCGGCATCCGGTCGTTCATGATGCTGTCCTTGCTGGGCCTGCTTAGTGCCCTGTTGGCTCGGTCATTGGGGACGTGGTTCGTGGGAGTGACCGGCATCGGCACGACCGCTTTTCTGGCCATCGGGTACGTGCGCAAATCGTTCCGTAGCGAGCATGTCGGGGTGACGTCCGAACTGGCGGGGTTGCTCACGTTCCTGATCGGCGTCCTGACGTACTACGACACCACCCTGGCCGTCGCCATCGGTGTCCTGGTGGCTCTCATCATCACCCTCAAGGATCCTTTGCACCGTTTCGTTTCGAAGCTTTCCCAGGAGGAATTCCTGTCCACCGTGGAGTTCACCCTCCTGGCCTTCGTCGTGCTGCCCCTGCTCCCCAACCGTGCCATCGACCGGTGGGGGATCTTCAATCCATACGAATTCTGGGTGTTCGTGATCGTCGTCTTGGCGGTGAGTTTCGCCGGCTATGTGGCTACCAAGATCATGGGCAACCGGAAGGGCCTCATCCTTACGGGCATCCTGGGAGGGACTTTTTCCAGTACCGCCGTGACCAGTGCCATGAGCGCCCAAAGCCGGAAAACCCCCAAGCTCATTCCCATCCTCGCCGCTGCCACAATGGCGGCTAGTGCGGTGATGTTCATCCGCGTGGGGGTCGTCCTTTCCTTCCTGTCGGTCTCCCTTTTACGCCAGGTACAATGGCCCCTGATCGTCATGCTTGCGTTTACCCTCATCGGGCTAGCCTTCCCGCTCTATCAGGCATGGCGGCGGGGCGCGGATGAGGATGGGCCGGCAGAGATCGCATCGCATAGCCCCTTTTCCCTGACCCAGGGGCTGAAGTTCGGACTATTCGTGCTGGGGGTCCTGGTTCTCTCCCACGTCCTGCGCAATGAATTCGGTGTGAGTGGCATCTATCTCACCGCCCTCGTAACCGGCCTGGTCGATGTGGATGCCTTCATGCTCTCCATGGTCCACCTGTCGGCGAAGGAACCGGCCCTATCGCCCGTGGCGGCGAATGCCATCCTGATCGCCGTGGGGTCGAACATGGTCGTCAAATCAGCCATCCCCCTCCTGTTCGGATCACGCGGATTGGCATGGCGCGTCGGCGTGGTGTTCATGGGAAGCGTCCTGGCGGGCATATCGCTCAGCTTCCTGGTCTGAGGCCCTATCGCAGTACCTTTCCCTCCACGTTCTGCACGAAGTCCAACGCCTCGAGGTTGGAGATGAGTTGGTCGAGGATTTCGAGCGGGTCGCCTCCCGCCGGGTGTTCGACGTCGACCGTGTTGAGGTATTGCCCCTGGCCGACTTCCTTGCTGTTCATGCCGATGATGTTCACCCGGACACGGTAGAGGACTTCGAGCATGTCTTTCAGTACCCCGATACGGTCGTGGACGAGAATCTTCAGCTGCAGGAGGGGGTTGTCGGAGCCTTTCTGGTCGTCGGACCATTTGGCTGAGATGAAGCGCTGGGGGTCGAGGTTGCGGACCACCTTGCAGGTATGGGCGTGCACGGATATCCCTCCGCCGCGTGTCACGAAGCCGATGATGCGCTGTCCGGATACCGGCGTGCAGCATGAGGCGAGGCGGTAGGGCAGGTCGTGTTCACCGGAGATGAGCACTTTCCCGGCCGGTTTGAGGTCGTTGCGCGTGGGGGCCACCTTGTCCTTGTCGCGCACGAGATGCAGGGTCGGGACCCGTCGTAGGATGCCCGATGCGGCCAGTGATCCGTTGCCCACGTTGGACAAGAGATTCTCGCGTTCCTCGATCGACAAGACCCGGTCGTCGTAGGCTTTCAGGAGGGTCAGTTCCTGGTCGAGCGGCGGTTCCCCGAGGCGCTCCAGTTGGCGATTGACGAGTTCGCGTCCGACCTTCACCATCTCCTCCCGGTTCTGCTGGAGGAAGTAGCCCTTGATCTTCGACCTGGCTCCACCCGTGCGGACGAGGGAGAGCCAGTATTGCGAAGGATTGGGTTCCTTCTGGGTGATGATTTCCACGACATCCCCGTTGGAGAGTTCGTGATTGAGCTGGACGATGCTGCCGTTGACCTTGGCCGAACGGAAGCGGTGGCCGATGTCGGTATGGACCGAGTAGGCGAAATCGAGCGGCGTGCTGCCGATGGGGAGCTCCTTCACGTCGCCCTTGGGCGTGAAAACGAAGATGCTTTCGGAAAACAGTTCGCGCTGCAGCTCGGCCCAGAATTCCTCACGCCCCGTCCGTTCCTTCCCGATGCGGGCGAGGTTTTGGAAAAGGACCATCTCATTATCGGAAAGGCGCCTGGCGTTGTAGGGGTTCTTGCCCGCATCACGTTCCTTGTAGGCGGCGTGCGCGGCCATCCCGTACTCGGCCGCCTCGTCCATTTTCTCGGTACGGATCTGGATTTCGGTGGGGAGGGTCCGGATGCCCCGCCCCAGGCCGATGACCCCGGTGTGGATCGACTGGTAGCCGTTGGGTTTCGGCATCCCGATATAGTCCTTGAAGCGGTGGGAGAGGGGCGAATACGTCTGATGGATAATTCCCAGTGCGGCGTAGCAGGTAGGCACGTCGGACACGACGATACGCAGGGCGAACACGTCGTAGATATCGTCGATGGACTCGCGCTGCTTGTCCCGCATCTTGGTGAAGATGGTATAGGGGCTTTTCACCCGTCCGGATATGCGCGCCTCGATCCCGTGCTCCTTGAGTAGGGTTATTAATTCCGCCTGGGCGTAGGCGATGCTGCGCTGGCGTTCGGTGCTGCGCTTGTCGAGCTGGGCCATGATCTCGGCGTACTCCGAGGGGAACAGGTACTTGAAGCACTGGTCCTGCAGCGCATCGCGCATCTTGTACATGTTGAGCCT
>CAYOUH010000079.1:0-4577 GCA_964407085.1 uncultured Candidatus Peribacteria bacterium
TGTCCAAGGTCCTCAAGCGGGCTGGATTCGCGGTGTTCGGCCAGCCCCAGCAGGCTCCCGCACCGCAGAAGCAAGCATCCATGCTGGAGCGTAAGTCTCCCTGGACCATGCTCTCCGAGAAGTTCGCCGCCGTGCGCGCGGCCAAGCCGGTGGCCAAGTACTCCGCCACCATCCGGCCCAACCGGAAGCCCGTCATCGCCTTTGGCATCCTGGCGTTGGTCTTCATCGCGGCCATCGTCTACATCACCCTGCCCACGGCGACCATCCATATCAAACCCATCCTGAAGGCGAAGAAAAGCACGCTCAACATCGTCATGGATACCGGTGCAGCCAGCCGGGGAACGGGAGGTAGCCGAGATGTACCACTGCGGGCCGTTTCCACGAGTTTCGAGCGCACGATCAGGCTGACGCCCACGGGACGCCTGGGAAACGGCGGTGCGGCGAGAGGCCGGGTGACGCTGATCAACACCGGCCCTAACGACTTCCCGATCGTGGGCAATACCCGCTTGCAAACCCAGGAAGGGCTCGTGTTCCTGACGCGCAACTTCGTGACCGTACCTGGAGGGACCGCCGCCAAGCCCGGGACGATCGTGGTAGAGGTCGTTGCCCGCGACAAGGATGCCAAGTCCTCGTTTACCGGATCGCGCGGGAACATCGGACCTTCTACTTTCTTTCTCCCAGCCTTGTCGGAATCGAGCCGCAGGGTCGTATACGCCAAGAGCTTCGAACCGTTCACGGGCGGGACGGACTCGTTCGAGTACTTCGTGACCAAGGAGGACATCGCCGCAGCGCGCGAAAAGATGCGTGTCGAGCTGACGGCGGCCGCGGCGGAGGAGCTGAAAAAGACCCTGCCCCAGGACAAGAATGGGGCCCGGATGGTGATCTTCGAACGCACGGAAGACATGCTGAAAAAGACCGTCGACACCATCGACGTGCGGGCCAAGGAGAATCAGAAGACCAACGAGTTCGAGGCGTACGGGAAGATGTCGGCTTCAGGGTTCGCCTTCGACGGCAGCCAGCTGGAAGATATCCTGAAGGCCAATCTGTTGTCCAGCCACATGAGCCCGACGGAAAAGATCCTGAAGATCAAGGAAGGATCGCTCACGATCAACGAGGTTCTGGAAAAGGACGCGGTGCGCGGACGGGCGAAGGTCAATGCCAGCATCGAAGCCGTGATTTCCTACGACTTTCTCAATAACGACCTGGACCTCGTGCAGCAGATCCGCAGTGCGGTCGTGGGGAAGCCCCGCTCGAGCGCGGAGAAGTACCTAAACGGCCTGAAAGACGTATCCAAGGCATGGATCACGGTATGGCCCGTGTGGACTCCGACCCTTCCCACCATTCCCGAAAACATCGAGATCGTGATCGAGGAGGAAGGATGATGTGAGGTTCGTCCAAAATACCGCCGCTTGATGTTGGAATAGTGTTCCCCGGATTAACCAGGTGGGTTCCCTTATCTCAGGGCCATGCCCTGTCGATATCCGGGATCCCGAGGGAATACTGTAGAGGAAAATGATTCCAACGGCTGGCGTGTATTCCAGACGTCCCCATTATACGCCGCATATCCTCGGATCAACCCCGCCTGGGCACTTGGCATTGCCGGGAAGGGTGAACGTTTCGTAATCAAATGGATAAGGGACAAGGGTTTCGCAAGAAGTCAAAAACGGTTGCGATCGATGCCGGGAACCATATAATGGTCCGGCTACCTTTATCCCCTAACCTTTTAATTCCCGTATGACTATCAGCGTTTCCCCCGAGAACGGCTCTTTCGCGACGATCATGGCGAAGTCGCCGGAGATTTTCGTGCCCCAGGTCGGCAGTATGGTGGAGGGCACCGTGGTGAGTGTCGACAAGACGAAGATCGTAATCGACATCCAGGGCATGACCACCGGCATTGTGGCCGGCAAGGAACTGAAGATCAGCAAGGACGTCATCAACAACATCAAGATCGGCGATACGGTACATGCCGTGATCGTCGATGAGGAAGACAATGAAGGAGTATTGCCCCTGTCCCTGCGCAAGGCCAGCCAGCGCAAGGTGTGGGACGACTACGTCAAGGCGTTCAAGGAAGGCACGGCCATCCAGGTCCGCGCCGCCGAAGCCAACAAGGGTGGTCTCATCGCCGCCATGGATGGGTTCAAGGGCTTCCTGCCCCTGTCCCAGCTGTCTCCCGTGCACTACCCGCGCGTGGAAGGTGGCAATAGCGAGCTTATTTTGCAGAAGTTGGGCGAACTGGTCGGCAAGACGTTCACCGTCAAGATCATCAGCCTGGACGAGAACACCAAGAAGTTGGTGCTGTCCGAGCGGGCCGCCAGCGAGGAGGAGCGTACGAGCTCCCTGTCGAAGCTCGCCGTGAATACGATGGTGAAGGGCAAGATCAGCGGCATCGTGAGCTACGGTATCTTCGTCACATTCGATGGACTGGAAGGCCTGGTGCACATCTCCGAGATCGACTGGGGCCATGTCAGCGATCCCAGCCAATACGGCAAGGTGGGTGACGAGGTCGAGGTCATGGTGATCGGCGTCGAGGAATCCAAGCTGTCCCTGTCGATGAAGCGCATGAAGTCCGACCCCTGGGCGATCATGGCCCAGAAGTATAAGATCGGTGACATCGTGGAAGGAACGGTCACCCGCGTGACTCCCTTCGGAGCGTTCCTGCGCCTGGAGGAGGGCATCAACGGCCTGATCCACCTGTCCGAAATCTCGCACGAACTGGTGCGCGATCCGGCCAAGTACCTGGAAGTCGGGGAAAGCAAGAAGGCCAAGATCATCACACTGGACCTCGATGACCGCCGCATCGGCCTGTCGATCAAGGCGCTGTCCGAATCCGAGCCCCTGCTGGCCACCGAGGCCGGAGGCGAGGAAGACGAGAAGCCCAAGAAGACCCGCAAGAAGAAGAGCGACGAGGACATGAGCGCGATCGAGGATGAGGCTCCCGTGGCCGAAGCGTCCGAAGAAGAAGCTCCCAAGAAGAAGGCGTCTGCCAAAAAGAAGAAGGACGAGGAATAGTCTTCCTATCCCGGAAGCATCCCAAGCGGCAGGCCGAAAGGCTTGCCGCTTTTGGTATAGGCACGCTACGATGCGATCGAATCCCATTCATGGACCGCATTTGTCGCCACTGCAACCAGGCCTTCGAGGTTACGGATGGGGATATGGAGTTTTACGACAAGGTCAGTCCGGTTTTCGGGGGTAAGAAGGAACTGATCCCGCCACCAACGCTGTGTCCAGGGTGCAGGAAGCGAAGGAGGTTCGCTTTCCGCAACGAAAGCAAGCTGTATAACGACCATTGCGACCTCTGTGGCAAGGACATGATTTCCGTGTACTCCCCAGATAAGCCATTTAAGGTATATTGCCAAGCCTGCTGGTGGAGCGATGCATGGGATTCGTTGCTTTTCGGAAAACCTTTCGATCCCGAACGTTCCTTTTCCGACCAACTCGGCGATCTTCAAAAAGAGGTGCCGCGGCTGGCCCTGATGAATACCGAAGCGGAAAATGCCGAGTACTGCAATTTCTCCCGGGTGAACAAGAATTCCTACCTCCTCGTAGGGTGTTCGTATAACGAGAACTGCTTGTACTGCTCACGTTCCCTGCATTGTGAGTCGACTGCCGACTGCTTGTCGTGCATCAAATGCGAACGCTGCTATCAAGGCGTCGATAGTGAAAATTGCTACGGTTGTGCCTATTTCCAAAATTGCTCCACGACTCGCGATAGCCTCTTATGCATGAATTTGCGGGGGTGCTCGGACTGTATCCTGTGTTCCAACCTGCAGAACAAGCAGTACTGCTTCCGAAACGAGCAGCTGACCAAGGAAGAATACGCAAAGGTAAAGGAAGAGGTCCTCAGGAATTTCCCCAAGGCATACGAGGTCTATCTTTCAATGAGAAAGGACATGGTCGTGAAAGACCTCAATATGACCTTTTCCGAAAACTGCGTAGGTGACCGGCTTTTTCATTCGAACAGGAGTACGGATTGTTACGATGCTAGCAAGCTCGAGGACTGCCGTTTCGTGACCAGTGCCGCGGACTGCCGGGACAGTGTGGACTTGGATTACGCCGACAAGTCCGAGCTGTGCTATGAGGTGACAAATAGTAGTAATAATTACCACCACCTCTTCAACCATACCGCGTGGTTCGATCATGGAATCACCTATTCCAACCTGTGCTTCCACTCGAATGACCTTTTCGGATGTATCGGGATGCGGAAAAACTCCTACTGCATCCTCAACAAGCAGTACTCCAAGGAGGAGTATGAAGCATTGGTGCCGAGGATCATTGCCAAGATGCGGAAAGATGGGGAGTGGGGTGAGTTCTTGGATCCTTCGCTGTCTCCCTTCGGCTACAACGAAACCGTGGCCCAGGAGTACTATCCTTTGGAAAAGGAAGAAGCCTTACGGCTGGGATTCAACTGGAGCGATTACGTATCCCCGCCTCCGCAGGTGGAGAAGATCGTGAAAGCCTCCCAGCTTCCGGACAGTATCAAGGACGTTCCCGATGCGATCCTGGACTGGGCGATCGAGTGCGAAGTATCGGGTCGACCCTTCCGCATCATCAAGCAGGAGCTGAAGTTCCTCCGGGAA
>CAYOUH010000080.1:0-1100 GCA_964407085.1 uncultured Candidatus Peribacteria bacterium
GACGGTGGCACCAGCGAGTCTGGATGCGTTCATGGAATGGGGGTTAGGAATGTACGGCAACAGTGTACTCCTTACCCATCATACGGCAATCTTCCGCGCGAGGGCATGGATCCAGTACAGTCCCGGTCTCCCTCCCTCGTGCTTGTCCGCTTCGGCGTAGCGCTCGAGCTTCTCGATCGCGAATCCTCCACTGCTTACCAATATCCCGACCTCTTCCAGTGTGAAGAACCTGAAAATACGGCCGTACCCCGAATCCCCGTCCGTTATCCGGATACTGGGCTCGTTGGTTTCGCGGGCTTTAAGTGTAAGGTGTACTATCCCCTCATCCGTTAAGACCCTTTGAAACTCCAAGAATGCTCGTTGAAGGTCTACGTCCGTTTCCAGATGCAGAAGGGAAGCATGGACCCAGAGACCGTCGAACGACCCGTTCGTGAAAGGCAAATCGGTCATCGATGCCTGGACGAATTTGATTTCTGGATGGTTGCTTCTGGCGATTTCAAGGAGTTTCCCGGAGAGGTCCACTCCGGTTACCTTGAAGCCTTTTTTACGCAAGATATCGGTATCTCTCCCGCTCCCGCAGCCGACATCCAAAACGCGTGCATCTTCCTGTAGAAGAGCAATGAAAGCTTCCACCTGGTCCATATCAGCGTAGCCTGTGGCGCTATGGGCGTATGCTTGGGCGTTCACATTGTACCAACCGATGGTGTCTGTGTCGGTCATGTTTTAGGCTGATGGATGGATTCAACCCTCCGGTCGCTGCGCTCCCTCTCGGGTAGTGCGCTCGCTGGACAGCGCCCGTTCGAATCCGTGTCGGACACTTTGTGTCCTCCCTTCGATGAGTCTCGGTGTCGTTTTTTCCTTAGGGTGGCTATAAGCCTAATGGCAGGGTTGCACGGATTCGCCGGTTCCCGCGCGGCCTCCGCATGGCTCCGGCCGGTTCTCATCCGTGTCGGACGCTGCGCGTCCTTCCTTCGATGGACCTTCTTTTCGGAACGAGCCGGGTTTTATTTGTGGGGGCCTAGTGGCAGGGTTGCACGGATTCGAACCGTGATTGGCGGTTTTGGAGACCGCAGTCCTAACCGTTGGACGACAACCCTTCG
>CAYOUH010000080.1:1200-4560 GCA_964407085.1 uncultured Candidatus Peribacteria bacterium
GGGAATTATAGCGGGTGGCAAAAAAAAGGGTAGGAGTCTTGCGACCCCCACCCTTTGGCGCTTGCGAGGCAGTCTATTCGCCGATTTTCAGGAAGCCGTCACTCTGGGTCTCGTACTCCGATGCCGAAGAAGAGAGGATCAGGTAGCGCAGGGGCTTGATCGATTCGATGAACTTCGCATAGGAAGCGAAGCCGTCGCCACCCTCATAGGA
The DNA here is from genome assembly GCA_964407085.1 of uncultured Candidatus Peribacteria bacterium. GTDB lineage: Bacteria > Patescibacteriota > Gracilibacteria > JBDHUY01 > JBDHUY01 > CAYOUH01. The sequence goes on from CAYOUH010000080.1 coordinate 1,412, forward strand.
GCTGAGGACCTGGTAAACCTGGCCGACGTATTGTGACAGATTGGCGATGTGGAAGTACGCGATTCCGCGGCCGTTATCCGTTACCCTGGCCATGGCGTCGTCGTAGTCCTTCTCGCTGTCCACGCCGTCCTTGTCCAGGCGCGTGTCCAGTCCGCTGGTCGTCGTCATGACCATCCGTCCCTCATCCGTCACGCCCAGCCACAGCTCGACTTTCAGCTTCTCGAGGGCGGTCTGGAGGGCGGCAGGGGCGTCCGCTCCTACGAAGGCTGACACCGCGGCGGTGTTGAACGAGATGCGCGAGAAATTCTTGCCCTCGATCGGTACCGTCGTCTTGGTGATGAGTCCCGCCGGAATGCCGGACTCCGGGGAGGTGAGGGAAGCGATAGCTCCTTCCAGCCCCTTGGTGAGCGCGGCAACGACCTTGTCTGCCCGTTGTTCTTCCCCGGTCACGTCGGTGATGACAGTCAGGCGGGGGAAGACGTTCCCGTCATCGAACTGCAGGGCGAAGGCGCTCCCCTTGCCGAAGAGGGGGTATACGTCGGCTTTCAGGTCCAGTCCCATCCCCTTGGCCATTCCGTCGAGCTGGGCTTCCAGATCCTTGAGCTGCGCGGGGTCCATGCCGTTGAGGCGGAAGGAATTGGCGAAGGAAGATTTCAGGTCGTAGGCCTCGCTGAACATGATCGTCGGACCGGTAGGGATATCGGACGAAAGATAGCTCTCGTGGCTGGGCAGGCTGCTGAACTTGAACTGCATCTGGTCGAGGACCTCCCGGTTGCCGAAGGTGGTACCGGCGATGCGCAGGCCTTCGTTCTCGGCCTTGACCGCGAAGGCCATGGCCGTGATGGCTTTCAGCGATTCGGCCGCCTGGGCCAGCTGTTGCTTCTGTTCCTCGGTGGCTCCTTCCATGGCAGCCTGCTCCGCGACCTTGGTCACGAAATCCGGGCGGAAGTAGGCTGAGAGGAAGCTCCTCCCCATCTTCTGCATGGCGGCGGAGTAGTCCGCATCGCCTGACAGCGGAGCCGCGGCGAATGCCCCGTCCACCAATTTCTGCAGACCTTCCTTCGTGCTACTGGCGTACACGGTCGCGTCCTTCTGCGTGACGAACAGTCCTTCCGTTCCCTTCGTCAGGATGGTGAAAGATTTATATTGTTCCTTAGTGTAACCGGGAAGCGTGAGGAGTTTCTTCTCTAGGGCTTCGTATGCTTTCCCATCTCGCAGATGGGTAATGGAGTAGAGGACAGACGGGTTCTCGTCCGTCGCGGCGACGATGGCTTGGCGTGTGGAGGCCACCAGGGCGGCTACCTCGGCGCGTGCGCCTTCCTCGGCACTTCCCTCCATCAGGGTTCCCAGGGTGTCGCTGAGCCGCTGCTCCGTACTCCCACTCCCGAACTTGCGAGCCAGGCCAGGGAGATGGCTTCGCGCATCGGGGTCCTCCATGTCGAGCGCTACGACCAGGACGCTGTTGGCCGGAAGCATGGTCGCCAGGTCGGTCGTGGTTGCGGAGATCCCGCCCCGTTGGCGGACGTAGTGGAATGCCGCTGCTCCTCCAATGACGATGACGAGGGCGATAACCGTTCCGATGATCTGTGGGGTTTTCCAGCGACGCGTCGGAGGAGGGGTGAGGGGGGCAGTTCCCATGTTGCCGTCTTGCGCCATGGAATTACTAGGAACGGTTTCGTTGTCCATCTGTGGTGGGGATGAGAATTATGATGTCGGGACAGAGGATAGCGCTTTTTCCGTGTTCCTCAAGGGACCTCACTTGCGCAAAGATTATAAAAAAGCCCGAACCGGGGGCTCACTCAAGATCCTGAACCTCGTTTCACTCGTTCAGGATGGCACTTCGGCAACCAATCGCTTCGCTCTTGGGCCGCAGGCTCACTTCGCGGCCTTGCCCTTGTGCGCGGCGGCTCCGTTGAGGCAGATCTCTCCCGGAGCTCCAGCTTCGGGTGGGTACGCTTGTTGCGGTGCTGCGTGTAGTTGAGCTTGTTGCAGACCGTGCAGTAGAACGAGGTGATGACAGCGGATCCTTTGGCCATGGGAAGGGGGCGGAAACTAAGGGGTAGCAGGCAGGGACCGACCCCGTCCTGCCTAACGGGCCACGGAAGTATACGATATTTTCTTCCCCGTTCAAGGGAAGCTTCATCGGACCGGTTTCTGGCACGAGGGACAGTAGTGCGTCCCGCGCTGGGCGACGGTCGTTTTCCTGATCAGGGTGCCACACCGTAGGCATGGTTGGCCCGTCCGGGCGTAGACGGTGAATTCGTCCTGGAATCCTCCACTTTGGCCGTTGATGCGCTTATAGAAGCGATCGATGCTGGCACCGTTGAGGCTTATTCCCTTCTTCAGGACTTCCCGGATGCCCGCGTGGAGCTTGGTCGCCTTCTGTTTCGTGACCTTGTATGCAGGGGTGAGGGGATGGAGGAGGGCGGAGTGCAGAGATTCGTCGGCGTAGATGTTCCCGATGCCGGAGAGGAAGGTCTGGTCGAGGAGGAGGGGCTTGATCCGTTTGCGTGAGCGCTTCAGGCCCGCGATGAAGTCCTCGATGCCTATTTCCAACGGCTCCGGACCGAGCTTCCCCGTGACCTGGCCGGGATCGGACACGAGGTACATGCGGGCGAACTTGCGCGGGTCGGTGAAGAGCAGGCCTGAACCGTCCGTGAATTCCAGCCTCACACGCAGGTGGGTCGCATCGATTTCCTTCCTTCCCCGCGGGACATGGAACTGCCCGGTCATGCGCAGGTGCGTCAGCCAGTACGAAGTTTTCTTGCCTTTGTGCAGGGTGATCACGATGAACTTCCCGCGGCGCGATACTTTCTCAACGCGGCTTCCTGTTAGGTCAGCAGCGAAGTCGGAGATGGCAGGTTCCGAAACGGTCCGCGGCCAGAGGACCTTGGCAGTTGCTATCGTTTTCCCGGTGATTTTCTTCGAAAGGTCCGTGACGACGGTCTGGACCTCGGGGAGTTCAGGCATGAGCGAAGGCTGGTTCTCCTGGCACTTTACAGGATAGGCGGTATATTAGGCACCGTTTTCCTTCCCTCAAGCGAACTCCCATGCGTTTCTCCGAACTGTTCACGAAAACCAGTAAGACCGCCACGGCGGATGCCGACTCGGTCAATGCCGAGCTCCTGACCCGGGCCGGGTACATCTCC
>CAYOUH010000081.1:0-4525 GCA_964407085.1 uncultured Candidatus Peribacteria bacterium
GAGGCCTTGATCTCCTCGTGGGAATAGGGGTCAAGGGTCTTCAGCCGCACGGCGAAGCCCTTTAAGATGGGCGTCAGGAGCGGCTCACCGAACTCGATCGGAGCTGCGGGGATCGGGAAAGGATTGGCGCTTTTCTCATCTACCTTCGCCAAGGCCGGATTCTTGATGGCGGCGTCGATCTTGGCATTCACTCCCGTCTCGGCTGCTTTGATCGCCGTGATCACTTCCTCTTTCGTCGGGACCTGCTGGAACTCGAGCTCCATGAGGCTGCCTCCCGTGAAGTCGATACCGAACTTCAGCCCCCAGATGCCATAACCCACGATACTGAGGACGAAGAGCGCGCCGGAGATGGTGAACCAGATCTTGCGGTTGGGGACGACTTTGAGCGTCATGGGAGTCGGATATTTTTTAGGAATCGGTTGTCCAGTGGGATGACGGCGGGGAGTGTAGCAGGGAGGGGCGACCTTGTCGACATCAGGCGAAGGTTTCGGCTGCTTGCCTGAGTCCCGCGGCCAGGCGGTCTATCTCTTCTTTTGTATTATAGAAGCTCAGGCTGGCGCGGCAGGTGGCGGGAACGTCCCAGGTGCGGTGGAGGATTTGGGTGCAGTGGTGGCCGGCCCGGACGCAGATACCCAGCCCGTCGAGCACGGAGGCGATGTCATGGGGATGCGCGTTTCCCATGGAGAACGGGAAGATCGGGAGATGGCGTATAGCCGCGGGCTCAGAGCTGAGGGCTCTGGGGGTGTGGAGCTTGAGGTTTTTCACTTCTGAGAGCTTTCCGAAAGCGTATAGCGTCAATTCGTCCTCGATCTTGCGGATCGTGTCCCAACCTACCTTCTCCACGTATTCGATGGCAGTTTTCAGTCCCGCGACGCCGGCGATATGGGGTGTTCCGGGTTCGAATTTGTGCGGCAGATCGGCCCAGGTCGAATCATCGCGACTGACGCGGCTGATCATTTCGCCGCCCCCGAGAATAGGTTCGTACTTTTCCAAGAGGTCTTTTCTCCCATAGAGCACCCCGATGCCCGTGGGTCCGAAGACCTTGTGCCCCGAGAAGGCCAAGAAGTCGCAGCCCAACGCCTGGACATCGATGGGGAAATGGGGGGCGGCCTGGGCGGCATCGACGACCACGATCATGCCGTTGGCTTTAGCCCGCGCGATGATGGTCGGGAGGTCGTGGACGATGCCGGTGGCGTTGCTGGCATACTGGATGGATAGCACCTTCGCTTGGGCATCGAACAAATCGTCCAAGCTATCGAGCTTCAGATTTCCGAATTCATCGACGGGGATATATTTCACGCCCGTACCCTGGCGCTTGCCGACGATCTGCCACGGAACGATGTTGGAATGGTGCTCACTCTCGCTCACAACCACGGTGTCGCCGGGCTCGAGCACGTTCTCGATCATCATCTGCGCTACCACGTTGATGCCTTCCGTCGTGCCGTGGGTGAAGATGACCTCTTCCGTCGAGGAGGCATTGAGGAACCTTCTAACCGTTTCTCGACTTGCTTCGTACAGGGCGGTGGATTCCTCGGCCATGCGGTAGACGCCGCGATGCACGTTGGCATTCGTTTTCGTATAGAAGTCGTTTATCGCATCGAGTACCACTTGTGGTTTCTGGCTGGTCGCGGCGTTGTCGAGGTAGGCGATGGGGTGCCCGTTGGCCTGGTTGCTGAGGAGGGGGAAATCGCTGCGGAAATCCATTAGATTCGGATGGATAGAAGGTTCTCAGGCAGGTCGATGCGTACGGCGGAGGGGATGTGGTCGAGCATGGTTTGCAGGAAGCCGTGCACGATGAGATCCTTCGCTTGACTTACGGGGAGCCCACGACTCGCGGCGTAGAACAGCTGCTCCTCATCGATCTGCGAGGTGGCTGAGGAGTGTCCTGCCGTGACGTCGGGCGTGTTGACCGAGAGCGCGGGGGTGCTGCCATGGCGGGCCTGGTCACCCAGTAGGAGGCAGCGCTCACCGACGAAGGTCGCGGTGCCGTGGCCGGTGGGTTCGATGGTCACTTGTCCGTTGAATATCCCCAGAGACCGGTCCATGAGGCACCCATGGACGACCATATTCGATTTCGCGTTCGTGGCGCGGTGGGTGCTCTCGTAGGTCAGATAGTATTCTTCTTCGCCCCGCCCCAGGTACGTGCCGAAGAGGTTCGATTCCGCTCCTGTTCCATCGAGGAGAGTGTGGATGTCGAGCATGGTCCGCTGCCCTGAAAGGAGGTGGGGATGCCAGTCGAGCCGGGCATCGGATCCTACCGTGGCACTGCGGACGAGGATCCGAGGAGTCGTCGACCCGTCGAGGAGCGATACGACATCGACCTTGCTTCCGGCGGCGACGGAGAATTCCAGGCTGGAGATGCCGGGCTGGTCACCTGCTGTATCGGCTTCGGTTACGAGGAGGGTGTTGCCCTGCCCGATACGGACCACGACGTGAGAGAACGGGGCAGGAGAGATGGTGAGCTTGGCGATGCCACTCGTTGCAGGAATATCGATGAGTGATGGTTTGTCCTGTTTCTCACGATGCAGGTTGGTGAGAGGATACGTGGACCGGTAGGAGGAGAAGGCGAAGGAGTCGAGAAAGGCCTTCTGTTCAGCAGAACAGCCTTCATACGCTATCACAGAAAGCGCCCCCCCGTCGGCATGGACGATGGTTTCGCTTTCAGGCCGCTTCATGGCATCCACATCGAACCGTTCGAGGATGGAGCGGACCCGTTTCGGGAGAGTCGCGGGAGAGAAGGAGGTCATGGTGCGGTCGGTCATCCGATACTTCCTTCCATCTCCATCTCGATCAGCCGGTTGAGTTCCACGGCGTATTCCAGGGGGAGTGTTTTCACAATCGGTTCGATGAAGCCGTTGACGATCATTCCCTTGGCTTCATCCTCAGAGAGGCCGCGGGAACGGAGGTAGAACACCTCCTCGTCGCCGATCTTGCCCACCGATGCCTCGTGGCTGACGGTCGCGGTGTTGTTGTCCACCTGCATGTCGGGGAGCGTGTCGGACACGGATTCTTCGTCCAGGAGTAACGCGTCGCACTTGACCGCGACGTTCACGTTCTTGGCTCCTGGAGCCACCTTCACTAGTCCTCGGTACATGGACTTTCCGCCGCCGCGGCTAATGGACTTCATGATGATGTTGCTGCTGGTATTGCTCGCCAGGTGTTGCACTTTGGCTCCCGTATCCTGGATCTGTTCGGGCCCCGCGAATGCCACGCCGAGGTGATCTGCTCGCCCGCCTTCTCCGCGTAGGATGCTGGAGGGGTAGAGCATGGTGACGCCGCTGCCGAGGTTGCCGCCGACCCATTCCATGACGGAGTTGCGTCCGACGATGGCGCGCTTGGTGTTGAGGTTGTACGTGTCCTTGCTCCAGTTTTCCACGGAGGTGTAACGGAAGCGCGCCTCGTCGGCGACAAAGACCTCCACGCAGCCAGCGTGCAGCGACTGGGAACCGTACTTCGGCGCGCTGCAGCCCTCGATATAATGGGCCTGAGCGCCGTCCTCGATGACGATCAGCGTGTGTTCGAACTGGCCCATGTTCTTCGCATTCATGCGGAAGTAGGCTTGCAGTGGCTGGTCGACCTTCACGCCCCTGGGCACATAGAGGAACGTTCCTCCGCTCCAGACCGCGGCATGTAGGGCAGCGAACTTGTGATCGTTCACCGGAACGCACTTCATGAAGTACTTCTTCACGAGATCGGGGTGCTTCTGGAGCGCGACATCGAGGTCCTCGAAGATGACGCCCTGGCTGACCCACTGCTCCTTCAACCGGTGGTACACGACACTGGATTCGTACTGGGCGCCGACACCAGCCAGCATTTCCCTCTCTGCCTGGGGGATCCCGAGGCGCTCGAAGGTGTTACGGATGTCGTCGGGGACGTCCTCCCAGCTCTTGGTATCCCCGATGTCGTCCCCGGGGATGGCGTAGTAGGTGATGGCGTCGAAATCGAGTTTGGACAAATCGGGTCCCCACCCGGGCATGGCGATCTCGGCGAAGGTCCTGAGACCCTCGAGTCGTTTCTCCAGCATCCACTCCGGCTCGCCCTTGTCCGCGCTGATGCGGCGGATGAGCGCCTCGGAGAGACCTGGCGTAGTCTTCGTCATGTACGCCGAGGCGTTCGGCGTGTCGAAGAGTTCCCTATTGATGACGGGGATGAATTGCATGAGAAGTGACGGAAAGCGCACATTACCTTATTTCTCCGGCTTTTCAACCCGGTTCAGTACCAATCCTGCCAATCCCCACCAGGTGATCGCCACGGCGCTGTCCTCCCAGGCGTGCAAGAACAAGCAGGCAACGTTGATGGCGATGAAGGAAAAGAGCAGGGGTAGAGCCGGGAAACGGGAAGCGGGAAGCTTGGCTGCCTGATAGAGCTTCTTTGCGGTGAGGAAAAGGATCGTGAGCCATGAGATGAGCCCGATTAATCCGTATTCGAGGCCGATCTGCAGGTACCAATTCTCAGGAATCCATCCCTCCCCGGAGCCGATGCGGGTGGAGGCGGGTCCCGCTTCTCCCATGCCGTAGCCCAGGAC
>CAYOUH010000082.1:0-4459 GCA_964407085.1 uncultured Candidatus Peribacteria bacterium
TCCAGGGCATCGAGGGGGATCCAGATCCCGCGCCACACCAGCCCGGCACCGATGACGACGGCGATGTTGGAGATGAAATAGCGCCGCCGCTTGGGTATGCGTTTCATGCCTCCATTCTACCAATCACGTCCCTGCCATACAAAAAAGCCCTGCACCGTCTGGTGCAGGGCTTTGAATGTCTCCACCCTATTCTGTCTTCCGGGGGGAGAAAGGATGAAGCAGGTCTCCCCAGTGCTTGCCGTCCATCGCCGCGAGGGCATAGGCCGTACCCCACAGCCGGTTGAAGGTCGAATCCTCCCCATCCTTGATGCCCCCGTCACTCTGGACCTTCGATTCCACGTAGCTGCGGGCCTTCTCCGAAGCTGCCTGGTCATCGAGCGTGCTGCCCGTCCCCGTCAGGGACTGTGAGGCCCAGGAGCTTGAGAATGTGTTCATTCCGATCCGGCCATCGCTTTCCTGCTTCTTGCGCAGGTAGTCTCGCCCCTTCCGCACCGCCTCGGGAATGCGCTTGTCGTTGTCAGCCAGGAGGAGGGCCTGGATGGCGGCCGCCGTCAGGTCGGGATTCTCCCATGATCCGTCCGCCGCCTGCCGACTGAGGATATGGTCCACGACCTTCTTCACGCGATACGAACCCTTCACGATCCCTGCCCGTACGACCGGGATGAGGCCGAAAATGTCATCATTGAGCAGGTCCTCCGCCCCGAACTGTCCCTTTGAGAACGAACGCACGATCGCCACGATATAATTCGTTTCTGTGCCGTTGAACGGGTCGACACCGATGGCCATGAGCGCCATGGCTCGGCGTTCGAGGTCGGTCGTATAGACGACGGTCTCCGAGTGGGCGATGAGGTAGGCCTTGAGGGTAGCTTTCTCGGCTTCGGTAAGTTTTCCTCCCAGGGCTATGGCTGCCCAGTCGGTGACGAGGCCGTTCTCAATCTCGCCATCCGCCTTCTGGGCCTTGAGCAGGAAGGCCGCCTTCGGATCCCGCTTCGTTAGGCCCTCTGCCGGCAGTCCTCCGATCGGGAGGGGCGTAGCTGATGGAGACGGAGTTGCTGTGACCGAAGCGACCGAGAGGCTGCTCCCACCGCCACCTCCTCCGGATCCGGGATTGACCGCCCGCACGTTCACCGTCGGGTAGTAATAGTCCTCACTGATACCCAGCTGGTACGTTCCGTCCGTGGCGATGCTGAGGGCCGCCTTCCCTGTGCCATCCACCGGAGCGGTCGATAGGACCGTGGGATTGAACGGGTCCGCCGGATTCGGCTTCGTCACGCCCACGGTCACGCCCGTACGAGGCGAGAAGGTGTTGGTCTTGTAGTCGTACTTCTCAGCCAAGGCGGTGAAGCTCTGCCCCGCCTCCACCATGGCGTTCTGCGGAGTCAGGCGATTCGGCTGTCCAAAGAACAGGTACACCGTGTCCCCGGCGCTCAGTGTCACCTGGTCGATCCCGACGAAAGGGTAGGTGTCATTCACCACGTACTGCCACTGCGAGCAGAACACCGATCCCGCCTGGATGCAGTTGATGAAAAATGACGAGAACGAGGGATAGTACACCAGGTCCGTGACGTTGAATGAGGAAGACAGGCTGTCCACCGTCGCAACGGCTGCCAAGGCGGATTTTCCGCTGATAATCCTGGTTATCCCCTGGTTGTCCACGATGGACATGGGGCTGTCGGAGAGCGCTACGGTACCCTGGTAGAGGACCTGGCTGCCATTACGGACATGCACCGAGACGGTGGTGCCTGTCCCTGTCTGGGCCTGTCCCGTTTCGGGAACGAGTGCGACGATTCCCGTGAGTAGGAATAGGGGGGCGAGGAGGAGGATCCTCTTCATGGATGAGGCGGTCATGGAAGGATTTAAGGAGGGGAAATAGGAATAGGGGATGGCACTTAATTGGCGGCCTCATAGGTGAACGTCACCCGGTCGCCTTCCTTCAATTCGTACGATGAGACTCCTACGTGGGCCTTCGTGCCATTCACGGCGTAGATCCAGTACATGCCCTTCCGACCGTCCTGCCTGAGTCCGTCGATCTCCTCGACGAAGAATCCTACGCCAGAGAACTGCCGTCCGGAGAACGAGATCAACCCCTTCTTTTGGGCAGCGACGAGCATGTCGTACACACTCCCGTTTTCCTTCAGGCCGATCTCCACGGTTTTTCCCCGCACCTCCAGGGATACCCGCATCGTGCCCACTTCCGTACCCATACTAGGAGATGGGGCGGGGACGGTCGTGGCGGAAACGGGTTCCTGTGGAATCGCCGTCGGAGATATGAGCGGGCCGGGGGTCTTTACCGCGGACGAAGCGGTAGGGGGCACCTTTACAGTAATCTGGGGACTTGCTTTGAGACTCGCACTCACGGTCGGTGAGGCGCTCGTCACCGTCGCGACTGTGGCAACGGTGGTAGGTTGGTCCAGAACCGCTGAAGGACCGCACGCCGATAGCACCGCGATGAGCGGAATCGAAACGAGCAATCGGAATGGGGATGGGAAAAAGCGCATGGAAAAGGGGGCTTCCATCACGCGGAAGGTCCTGAATTGCGGCTATAGCCGGGTACGGTTCCTGCGCGGGATGATACGCGTCATGCAGACCGGACTCGTTCCCCCTTCGCATGAAGCTATGGAGGACTTTACCGTTGCGGCACAGTAGGGGAATTTGACCCCACTTCCAACACGACGCGCCAGATTGTGCGGCTATTGTAGGATGGATTCTTGGTTTGTCAATTGGTGGATCGCTTGCTCAGAATAGCCTGCCGTACTGCCCGGGCGCAGCGACCAGTCAGGCTCGTGATTTGGGCCTGGGGTACGTTTTCCATGCCTCCTTCACGTAGCGCGTCACGGACCATTTGGGATATGGTGGCTTTCAAATCGAAATCCTCACTTCCAATGAGAAGGGCTCGGTCAGGCCTGAGAAAGCTTCTCACGATCCCCAGCTCTATACCCGCCTTGATGTTCTCATCCAATTGTTCCATATCTCTCAAGCCTTACTTACCTTCTGCCCCCCCGGCGTATCCTTCACCATGTACCCGAGCTTCTCGATCTCCCCACGCAGGCGGTCCGAGGCCGCGAAGTCCATGTTCGTGCGGGCCTGTTCGCGTTCCTCCACGAGCTTGCTGACTTCCTCTGGCAGTGCATCGTCGAAGTCGAACCGCAGGACGCCGAGCACCATATCGATCTTCCGCAGCCAGTCGAGGATGGTGTCCGCTTGGGCTTTAGAAACTTCTCCCTTCACTAAGGCGGGGTTCGTTTCACGGATGAAATCGAACAGCACCGACAGGGCCTGGGGCACGTTCATATCATCACCCAACGCTTCATCGAAAGCCTTCATCGCTTCATCGAGGCGCTCGACCTTCACCCCGTCCCCTTCCTTCGTCACACTGGTGAGCTCGCGAACGAACTGGTCGATCCCCTCGAGCGAGGCCGTGGCCTGCTCCAGCGCCTTGATGGTGAAGTTCTGCTGAGAGCGATAGTGCGCCGAGAGGTACAGGAACCGGATGGCACGCGGCGTGAATCCTTTCTCTTCCAGCGAAGAGACCGTGTAGAAGTTTCCTAAGGACTTACTCATCTTCTTCCCCTCGATCTGCAGGTGCTCGATATGCATCCAGTGCCGCACGAAGGGTTTCCCTGTCGCCGCCTCAGCCTGCGCGATCTCGTTGGTATGGTGCACGGCGATGTGGTCCACGCCGCCGCAGTGCAGGTCGAACGATTCCCCGAGGTACTTCATCGCCATGGCACTGCACTCGATGTGCCAGCCCGGAAATCCGCGCGTCGCTTCTTCCTCCGCCGTGAGCGTCGGTCGGATGTCGTCCGTGATGAGCGTGTTTGCCCGTGGTCCGCTATAGATCCACTCCATCTGGCGCTGCTCCGTCTTGGGTGAGAATTTCCACAGCGCGAAATCCGTGGCGTTCTTTTTCCCCTCCGTCATTTCCACGCGCTTCCCGGCCTCTAGTCCCGCGACGTCGAGCTTCGCGCGCTTGCCGTAGTCGGACAACTTCGACGTATCGAAGTAGATCCCGTCCCCGCTGGAGTACGTGACTCCTTTCTTCGTTAGCGCCTCGACCATCGCGATCTGCTCGGGAATGTGGTCCGTGGCCTTGCACACGATCTCGGGCCGAATGATGTCCAACCTATCCGTGTCGGAGAAGAACGCGTCGGTGTACATCTGCGCGACTTCCCATACGCTTTTCCCCTCCCGGCGCGATCCCTTCTCCATCTTGTCCTCCCCCTCGTCTTCGTCGCTGACCAGGTGGCCGACGTCGGTGATATTCATCACGTGCTTCACGCCCAGGCCGAAATACGTGATGGTCCTCTTCAAGAGGTCCTCCAGGACGTAGGCGCGCATGTTCCCCACATGGGGGTAGTCGTAGACGGTGGGACCGCAGGTGTAGAGGCCGACGGTCTTGCCGTCCATGGCGGTGACCTCCTCCTTCGTCCGGGTCAGGGTGTTGTAGAGCTGCATGGAA
>CAYOUH010000083.1:0-2098 GCA_964407085.1 uncultured Candidatus Peribacteria bacterium
GCGAGAAGACACGCGACACGGCCCGCGACATCACGAGAGGGCTTATGACGCTGCCGGACGACACGAAGCTCCCCCAGGAACCATACCTGCCACAAAAGACAATGGCGGTCAGGGTGAACGTACCTTTGCGTGATATGATTTCATCCCTCGAAAAAGCGGGAGGGTGGGATAAGTTCATTGCCATCCTGATGCATTTGCCCGAGCAGGAGAGTAGCTACGAATCGGGAGTGATAAGCAATGGAAACCACGGTTTATACCAGTTCCGACGTCCAACTTGGAATCAGGCTGTAAGCAAATACCAGCGTGCTTTGCCAGGGGGGTTCTTGGACGTTTCCCAGGGAATCCTGGGATTCGAAAGTCAGGTGCGAGTCGCGTTCCTTGAGCTCATGGGATATGTACATAGATTCAATGGCTCCTTCGCTGCTGCACTCTCTGGATGGAACCAGGGACCCAATCGGGAAGTACTCAACGGAATGGCATACGCCAAAGGTACGATGGGTAAAACCGATAAGGAGGTGTTATCCGCGAATGCTTCCAAGCTTGGTCGCACCACCGCGGAATACGTCAATAATGTCCTGTACCGGATTGGAGTAGTGGACGCGGACGTCGTGTCGGGCAAATTCCGGACCCGCGTCGCCGGTCGAAAGGCTCCAACTCGTAAGGCTGCAATTCCCAAGCGTGCCTAATGCCCCCCTCTCCCCTCACCAAACAGGTCGCCAAAACCGTCGCGGTACTCTCCGAGGGTATGAAGTACGATGCCGCGAATAAGGATCGCAAGGTGCTCATGGCGGTGCTCGAGAAGGTGATCGGGCATTCCCTGTTCCTGACCGAGGTCCAGCGCGTGACGTACCTCTCACCCCTGCGCCTGCTCTCCTACGATGACCTCATCCTGGTGAAGGACGCGTTCATCCGCGAGAACCTGCGCTTCCTGAACGAACTGGTCCGCAAGCACGTCATCGAACGCCAGATCATCGAAGGTATCCGTATTCCCGCCTGAAACCATGTCCGATCTCAAAGGAAAAGCATTGCAGGCCGCGAGCGAGGTGGTGAAAAGTTCCATCGAGGGACTTGATCCGAAAGTGATCGCGCAAGAAACCGCCAAGATCCTTACGAGCAAGGAGAAGCTTCCGACCTACCAGGAAGCACTAGGAGAGGATCCCGAGGCGGAGGATGACCGCAAGGTGATCCGGGCACTTGGCGACATGGCTGATCTGGACCGCATGGGCGAGGAGGAAAAGGCGAAGCTCGTCTGGGAGGAAATGCGCGCGGGACTGGGATGGAAGAAGGGGAAATTCTGGGGATTCGCCGACAAGATGGGCGAATGGATGCTGGGTAAGGCGATAGGCTGGGGCATCCTGCCGGTATCGATGGTGACGGCTGCCATGGCGAAGAGGAAATTGCGCGAAGAGGCTGACAAATTGAAAGGCAAAAAGAAGCGTGCCACCGGGGATTCTTCCCCAGACACTAGTTCTACAGCGGCTTCCGACGAAGATGTCGATCCAAAGCTCGATCCCGAATCGGAGAAAGAGAAGGGCATTCTCGACAAGGCGTTCGGAAAACTGGTTCCCTTGGCCGAAGAAAAGACGGGTATCGAACTCGAACCGCAGTTGGCACGCTTCGTACTGCTGAAGGGGCGCGTGGCCAAAACGGTCGAGGAGTACGAGTCTTTGGCAAAAATGCTAGGAGTCACCGACCTGGCAGCGTCGATCAAGCCGCAGATCGCGCAGCTCGTGAAGGCCATCAAGGAGATCGACTACGCTTCCCTGTCGGCGAAAGCCAAGGAACAAGTCGCGGCACTCCTGTCCCGGGCTGGGAACGATCCGGAAAAGGTGGATCTCGCAGCCCTACGTGACACGCTCATCGACGAGATCAAGAACCTCCCCGACCTCGAGATCATCCACGAGCTCAAGGCGGCCAAATTCACGGAACCGGTCGATCGGGCGCGGGCGATTGGAAAACGGGGGACCACGAGGCTCCTTTCTCTTTTGGAAAAGAAGCTTGAGGCAAATACTGAGAAGGACACGAAGCTCGCCCCGATCCGTAAACTCTGTGGGGAGATCGACAATCTTCCTTCTTATACCGATCCAAAAGCTGATGC
>CAYOUH010000083.1:2108-4425 GCA_964407085.1 uncultured Candidatus Peribacteria bacterium
ATAGCACTCGACAATACTATGGGTGCCTGGACGGAGAATAGTGGTACCTGGCATGTCGTTGATTATTCTTCCGGCAACTGGACGAACTTTCCCCTCGGCTTCGGGTCGAAGGTTCCGGGCAAGGAAATCGCTGATCTGCCCAAGGTGTACTTCGGATCCTTTGGCGTAATGAAGGCGCAGGAGAAATTTGATGAGATCGGACGCGCGTTCTTCGATCCACTGAAGGATGCCTTCGGCAACCAGAGCAAGCGCAGCGCTGCCGCTTGGGAGGAACTGAAGAAAAAGTTGGATAAGGGGGAGGTCACGTATGGCAAGATCGCGCTCGAACCCGCAACGACCTTGGGGTCGCTCATCGAGGCGATGCGGGCGGACATGAACGAAGGCAATCTCGTTCTCGGGACCGCATACGGGATCTCCATGGCCATCGTCTCGAGCAAGATCGTGATCGTGAAGAGCCATCTGGCGACGACGTTTGCCAGCATTTTCCGCGGCTTCCAGCATGGATTCGATCAGGGGAGTCTGACGGCTGGAGGAAAAGCCGCCGGGTCGGCGTACATGCCGGGAGCTGCGCCGTTCATCCTGTTCTACGGCAGCGCCGTGGTGCTGCGCAAGATGGCCCATCTGGGAATCAGTGGCCTAGTCCCGGGACTCCTGCATGCCGCGTTCTCACCCGTCATCACCACCTACAAGGTCGGCGTGAACCTGTTCCGTGGAGGCAAAGAAGGTCTACGCTTCCTGCTCATGGCGCGCGAAGCTTGGCAGTCTCCCCACACGGTGGGGAACTTCGTCGATCTGCGCTGGCGGTACTTCACGAACCAGGACTGGATCCGGCGCTTCGCTCCCGAGTCGATCCGGACCGGACTCCTCAGTGGGGAGATTAACCGCGGGATCCTGGGGGAGATCCGTTTCAAGGCCGCTCAGGTCGCCTTCTGGGAGAAGATGGAGGAACAGCTCCATGGAGCGGGAAGCGGCTCGTGGGCACGCCGGACCTTCGTCTCGTACCATGGCCAGATCGACCATGGACGCAACGAACTCGCTGAACTCGTGCATCGGTATGTCTCCAAGAACTTCGTTTCCAACACCCAGGGCTTCACCTCATATGTCACCGGCCACGTCGCATCCGACACCGATCGTCAGATCGCGAAAGCCCTCCTCGAGGACTATTCCGAAGCTCTTTTGGGCTCCGGCGAAGAAGCTGGTCGGATCTTCGGCACTGCTCGTCGTCGGCTTCCCTCTGCACCGCTCGACCTGCAGCGTACGCTTGATGAACTGGTGCTGAAGGCCGGGGGTAAGGACTTGAAGCTCCAAAGGCTGCGCTACGATATCCATGATGCCAAGCGGTTAAGTGAGATTCCGGACGAGCTGAAGGAATTGAAAAAGGATAAGGCCAAGAACAAGAAGCGTATCGAAGATGTCGAAAAGGAGTTTAGCGAACTTTCCAACCGCACCATCCAGGACCAGAACTTGTTGGCTGATGTGGGCAAAGGCCGGCAAATGATTGAGAAAATGCTCGATGATCCGACACTCACGAAAGATGCTGCCCGTCAACTTGCTCTGGTTACCCAAGTGAGAAAACTGAACGTGGATGAGAAGATCGAAGCCTTGGGGATTTCGCTCGATGCCGCGACGTTCAAGGGCAACCTCGAGGTCATGACATCGGCCGAGCGGGAGATGCAGGAATGGTTCGAGCAGCGCGTGCGACTGATCAAGGCATTGGACAAGCAGGGAAGGACGGAACTCGCCCGCGAACTCGCTCAGGAAACGGACACGCTTACCGCTGCCTTTCGCACTGCCAAAATCAGTCTCATGCGCCAGCTCTGCAAGGACTACGACGTGGTCATGAAGTCCGCTACGGGCCCAGAAAAGACGGCCATCAAAGGACTCTTCAGGCGGCTGGTGATAGGACAAGGAGGAGGCAACGTGCTGACGCGCGTGATGCGTTCCCAGGGCGGAGCACTCTTCCTCGGTGCACGCGTGGCACTGCCCATGCTGCTGCGTTACGTGCAAGATAAGGACGATCCGAAGATAGGCGCCTTCCAGCTCTTCGAGGAAGTGGGCCTGGAGGGACTCGATGCCCTCATGTCGGCGATTCCCGGCGTGGGCGTGGCCTACGAAGGCTATCGTGTCTACAGCGGCCAGGATATCAACGGCACCGACTTGAGCGGGTGGGGGATAGCCCAGCATACGCTGTGGGGACTCGTGAATGCAGGTGGCGTGGTAGCCTCGGTCTTCAGTATGGGAGGAGGATCGGCCGTCACGACGGGAGTACGCGCTGGAGCCGGCGGGCACGCTGAGTGTGACGGCGTACGAGCTGGGC
>CAYOUH010000084.1:0-4383 GCA_964407085.1 uncultured Candidatus Peribacteria bacterium
GCTGTACATCGATCCTTCGAAGATCAACTACACCAACATCGCCTACGGCGCGATCAAAGGCATGATTTCCACGCTCGACGACCCCTACACGAGCTTCATGACTCCCGACGAGAGCGAGGCGTTCAACGACGTGCTCAATGGGGACCTCGAGGGGATCGGGGCGGAAATGGCTGAACGCGATGGGAACCTCGTCGTCGTGGCCCCCCTGAAAGGCTCACCCGCGGAGAAAGCCGGCATCGTGGCCGGGGACGTGGTGTACAAGATCGATGCCCAACCGGTCGCTGGATTATCCCTCACCGAAGCCGTCTCCCGCATCCGCGGCAAACCCGGAACCAGTGTGACCCTGACCATCATCCGTGGAGAGGGCGAGGAGCCGTTCGACGTATCGATCCAGCGCCAGGCCATCAAGGTCCCCAGCGTGGAACTGCAGTGGTTGGAAGGCAACTACGCCTTGGTCATCGTCTCCCAGTTCGGCAGCGAGACCGCCAAGGAATTCGAGAAAGCAGTCAACCAGCTCCTCATCAGGAAGCCGAAAGGAGTAATCGTGGACCTGCGCAACAACGGGGGAGGGTATCTCAGTGCCGCGACCGAATTGGGTTCCGAATTCATAAACAACGGCATCATCAGCGTGATCCGCAAGCGCCTTCCCGATGGATCTTGGGATCAGGAAGTACAGCGGGCCAACGGGAATGCTCGTCTCTCCACCATGCCCCTCGTTGTTCTTATCAACCAAGCTAGCGCGAGTGCTTCGGAGTTCTTCCACGGAGGCATACATGACCACGGTCGGGGCCAGTTGGTAGGCCATACGCGCTTCGGAAAAGGCACCGTCCAAGACCTCATCCCCCTCTCGGACGGGTCGACGCTGCGGATCACGACCGCCCAATGGCTCACTCCAAACGGAATCAACGTCCACAAGATCGGTATCCAGCCCGACGTCGCGATCGCGCTCGATCCCGAACAAAAGGAGAAAGATGGAAAACTAGTCGACCTGCAGCTGGCCAAGGCCCTGGAAGTCCTGAAAGGGGAGAAGTCTTCCAACTGACAAGCTCGCGCATCGTCCATGATCCAATACCCCGACTTTTCACCCATCCTAGTTTCGATCGGTCCGATCCAGGTCCGCTGGTACGGCATTATGTACCTCCTGTCTTTCGGCCTGACGTACCTAGGTATGCGCAAACTGATCGGATCGAAGCGCTTCCAGGGCTTCGGGCTGGGAATCGAGGATCTGGGCGACCTCTACTTCTATCTTGTCCTAGGGGTGATTATCGGGGGCCGGATAGGCCATGTACTGTTTTATAACCTGCCATATTTTGCCGATAATCCCCTGTCCGTGTTCGCCCTGTGGCAGGGAGGGATGTCGTTCCACGGCGGGCTGATTGGAGTCCTTTGTGCCGCGGCCCTCTTTGCCCGCAACCGCCGAATCCGCCTTCTCCCCTTGCTTGATCTCCTATCCATCCTCGCCCCCATCGGCATTGCGCTCGGGCGTCTCGGGAATTTCGTCAATGGCGAGATCTACGGCCGCATCACCACCGTCCCTTGGTGCATGGCCTTCCCTGCCGCATCGGGCTGCCGTCATCCCCTCCAGCTCTACCAGCTGCTCCTGGAGGGTCTCCTGCTCCTGGCCATCATGCTGTGGACCCACCGTTCATCCGATCCGCGTAGGGTCGGACTCCTCTCGGGTACCTTCCTGATCGGGTATGGCATCTTCCGCTCCTTCGCCGAACTGTTCCGCGAAGTGGGGGAGGCGGGATTTCTGGGACTCACCGCAGGACACTACTTATCGGTCCCGATGATCATCATTGGGAGCTGGTTGGTCATCCGGAGTTTTCGAGGAAGAATCGAACAGGGGAGGTAATGTAGCTCCTCAGCGGTCCCAAAACACAACTTTGCACAATATATCTTGTACAAAGATAACTGGCCTCTCAGGACTGAGGATCGTTCATCGTGCGTAATCCCGATCGGATCGGTACAATGAATAGATACGAAAAAATACAAAATGCCCGCCGCCTCTCTCCTGTCCCTTGTCCGGAGCAAATCAGCTATCCTCATCGGAATCATAGTATTCCTGGCATCGTTCGCGTTCCAGTACCACCTGATGGCCACGCTGCCGGGCGCACGCAACCAGCAATGCGTCATTGGCGCAGGGCTCAATACCGGGAATATCGCTTTCGGACTCCTGATATCGCTCCTGGCAGGCTTAGTAGTAAGTGGATTATGGCTTGTGGCACGCAATAAATTCCTCTCGTCGGGCATTCCGGCCGTGTCGCTATCAGGATTGGGCATGGTTTTCGGTATCCTGACGGGCTTCTGTACGCTCTGCGCCTTACCCGTTCTGTCGCTATTCGGCATCAGTCTCAGCCTCGGCTTTGTCACCGACCATCAGGTCATCATCCGCTTAGTGAGTACAGCATTGCTGCTGGCCGCCCTCTACCGGGTGGATTCCCAAATCCGTGGCCAGTGCCGACGCTGCGTGGCATGACTCCCGGCTGGCTTTTTGCACCCGACGCGCTATGCTGTCATGGTAGCATTTTACGCATCCTGGACCCATGGAATACGTCTTCGGACTCCTCATTCTCATTGTTATCGGTCTCTTGGTCACCCTACTGATGAGAGGGAAGACGGGCCAGGATGACCAACAGCTTGTCATGCTCAGCAACCGCATGGACGGCGTGTTCCGCGACCTCACCTCCGCCCTCTCCGACGTGCGCAAGGAAATGCAGTCCTCCCTCACGCAGACCAATTCCCAGCTCAACATTCGGCTGGACAACGCCGCCAAGGTCATCGGTGGAGTAGAAAACAAGCTCGGAAAACTCGAGGAATCCAGCAAACAGATCTACGAGATCGGCAAGGATATCTCCAGCCTGCAGAATATCCTCCGTGCTCCGAAGCTGCGCGGTGGACTCGGAGAACTCTTCCTCGGTGACCTCCTCGCCCAGGTCCTGCCGAAGGAACACTACGCCCTCCAACACCGCTTCAAGACCAACGAAGCCGTAGATGCAGTCGTAATTCTCAAAGACAATATGCTGGTGTGCATCGACTCGAAATTCCCTTTGGAGAATTTCCTGAAAATGGCCTCGGCGGAAGGCGACGATAAAAAGAAAGCCCTGCGTAAAACGTTCGTCTCGGACGTGAAGAAGCATGTGGACGCCATAGCGATGAAGTACATCCTCCCTGACGAGCACACCCTCGACTTCGCCCTGATGTACGTCCCGGCGGAGAACGTCTACTACGAAACGATCGTGAAGAACGAAGAGGGCAACGAACTCGCCGAATACTGCTTCTCACGCCACGTCATCCCCGTCTCGCCCAATAACTTCTATGTCTACCTGCAGACGATCCTGATCGGGCTGAAGGGCATGCAGGTGGAAAAGAATGCCGCCGAGATCATGTCGGGCATCAAGCGACTCAGCGGGGATTTCGGACGGTTCGCCGAGGACTTCGAGCTAGTAGGCAAGCACCTGCATAACGCCCAGGCCAAATACGACGAATCAGGCAAGCGCCTCGATAAGCTCGGCAACAAGATCGAATCCCTGGGAAGCGCGGTGGAGGAGGTGGAGGACAAGCAACCAACCTTGTTGTCATCTTAGGGATGAAGCTCGTTTCACTGAATACTGCCGGAGGCGCACTATACGGGCTATTAATGGAGCTCCTGGAACGGCTCTCCACGGAAACAGACCTTTTCTGCTTCCAGGAAGTCTTCCCTTGTAGCGCAGGGATTCCGAGGAAGCTCCTGGGGAATGTCCGGACGGAGCTCTTTTCCGATCTGAGTAAGGTCTTACCCTCTCATGAAGGCTTCCATGCGTGCGCATCAGAGAGAGATGTGGGCGGGTTGGCCATCTTCGCAAAGAAAGGCCTCCGAATCGAGTCGATCGAACACCTAAAGATCTTTGACCCACAAGACCCAGGCCTGGATGAGAACGATGAGGGCTACTTTTCCATGGGGCGCGACTTGCAACGATTATGTTTCACGAAGGATGGAAAAGAGTTCTCAATCCTCAACTTCCATGGCATGTGGATCGCCAAAGGTAAAATTGATACGGATCAGCGTATAGAGCAATCACACAGGATCAGGAAAGCATTCGACGAATCCACCGGAAGAACGATCTTGTGTGGCGATCTCAACCTGACGCCAGATATGGAGAGGCGATATTGAACAAGGGCAACGTGAACCTGGTCGAGCAATACACTATCGCTTCCACACGAAGTTCCAGCTACCGAGGAAGTTCCAAACACGCCGATTACGTGATCGTTTCACCAGAAATCCAAGTAGAAAACTTCGAGGTACTTCGGGATGAGGTATCCGACCATTTAGCACTCTGCCTGGATTTCTCCTGACCCAGAGACTTGGAAAAACCTCCTCGCATTCTCCCCCGTCGCTTGCGC
>CAYOUH010000085.1:0-4329 GCA_964407085.1 uncultured Candidatus Peribacteria bacterium
CGAGGGGGACGTGTCCGCACGGGTGGTTTCGGAGGATGCGGAGGGTATGATCCGTGAAGGGCACGAACTGTCCGACCTGCACCCCAACCTGCTGCCGAAAATCCCCCTGACCGTGGAAGGGCTGAAAGCGATCAGGAAACTTTCCGACGAAGGCATCCGCACGAACTGCACGCTCGTGTTCTCTGTTCCCCAAGCCATCCTCGCTGCCAAGGCCGGCGCCACCTACGTCTCCGCCTTCGTCGGCAAGACCGAAGATGCGGGAGGCGATGCGGGAGCGCTGCTGGGGGACATCGCCTACGCGTTCGACAACTACGGCTACGAGAGTGAGATCCTGGCAGCATCCATCCGCAACATGGAGCATGTGGCCCTCTGTGCCCGCTTCGGGATCGATGCCGTGACTTGTCCGTTGTCCGTCCTGCGCGAGCTCCCCCGACATCCCCTGACCGATGCGGCGCTGGTGAAGTTCGCCGAAGTCTCCCGACGCTAATGGGATTTTGAATTCGGCAGGGAATAGGCTACAGTCCAGCCTCCTTGTCATCGTATTTTTCCGTATGTCCCCCAACGGCACCATTCTCAGCTTCAACGATGTTTCCTTCGAATTCGAGCACAAGCGCCCGCTGCTCGATGAGGTACGCTTCTCGGTACGCGAGGGAACCAAGGTCACCATCATGGGCCAGAACGGCGCGGGGAAGAGCACGATCATGAAGCTCATCACCCGGGAACTCAAACCCGAATCGGGAGCGATAAACGTCGTTCCCGGGATCTCGGTAGCCCTCTCGCGACAGATCATGCCACCGGCCGACCGGGATCTGACCGTATTGGAGTTCTTCAAGAAGCACCATGGCAAGCAAGCCTACGACATCGATGTACATATCGACAAGGTGCTCAAAGTCGTCAATCTCCATGCCCCCAAGGATCGCATCGTGAACTCCTTCTCCGGTCGCCAGCAGGCGCGCCTGCTCCTCGCCTCAGCACTGATCCAGGATCCCGACCTGCTGCTGCTCGACGAACCGACGAACAACCTCGACAAGGACGGCATCGCGCACCTGACCGAGTTCCTGGTCATGTACCCAAAGACCTGCATCGTCATTTCCCACGACGAAGACTTCCTCAATGCCTTCACCGACGGCGTGCTGTACCTGGACGTCTTCACGAAGAAGGTGGAGCAGTACGATGGGAACTACTATGATGTGCAGGCCGACATCGCCGCGCGGATCGAGAAGGAAAACATGCTCAACGCCCGTATGGCCAAGGGTATCCAGGAGAACAAGGAAAAGGCCAACTTCTTCGCGCACAAGGGCGGCAAGCTGCGTCTGGTCGCCAAGAAGATGCGCGAGGCCGCCGAGGAAATGGAGGAAAACAAGGTCGACGTGCGCCGCGAGGACAAGACCATCCATGCCTTCACGATTCCCGCGCAGGAGGATCTGGTCGGGGAAATAATCTGCCTCACGTCCGTTTCCGTCATCCGCGACCACAAGCCCGTCTCGAGGAAAGTCAGCGTCGCCTTGCGGAAAAAACAGCACCTCCTCCTGTCCGGCCCCAACGGGATAGGCAAGAGTACGCTCCTCGAATCGATCGCCGAAGGCACGGCCAAGGGCGCGACCGTGAGCGGCGACGCCGTCATCGGCTACTACCGCCAGGACTTCTCGAACCTTGATTTCAACCAGACCGTCCTGCAAGCTCTCTCCTCCGTCACGAAGAAGCCCGAACAGCAGATCCGAGCCTTGGCAGCGGGGTTCCTCATTACGGGCGAATTCATAACGCGCAAGATCGGCAGCCTTTCCGAGGGCCAGAAAGGTCTCGTCGCTTTCGCTCGCCTGGTCCTGCTCGAACCCGGACTCCTGATCCTCGACGAGCCCACCAACCACATCAATTTCCGCCATCTGCCCGTGATCGCGAAAGCGCTCGATGAATACGAAGGCGCCATGATCCTGGTCTCCCACGTGCCCGACTTCGTTTCGCGCATCCGCATCGACGAGACGCTCGATCTGGGGAAATGACCTAGGGTTTCCTCAATGCTTCGATCGCAGGCAACGTGCCCTTTTCGATGAATTCCAGCATCGCTCCACCACCCGTCGAGACGTGGGTGATGTTTTCCAGGTGCTCCTTCTTCGACACCGCCGAGAGTGTATCCCCACCGCCCACGATCGTCGTTCCCTGGTTCTCCGCGATGGAGTAGTAGATGAAGTCGGTTCCGCGGCGGAACGTGGGGTTTTCGCTCAGTCCCACGGGACCGTTCCACACGACCGTCCGCGCATGCGCGATCTCCATGCCGAACTCCGCCTCGGTCTCCGGCCCGATATCGTAGATGGCCTCTTCCGTCCCGATCCGTCCTACGTCTCTGACCGTTCCCACCTGGGCATCCTTGTCCATCCCCACGACGGCATCACTGGGCAGGATGATCCTCGTATTATGCTTCTTGGCCGCTTC
Source organism: uncultured Candidatus Peribacteria bacterium (assembly GCA_964407085.1). Taxonomy (GTDB): domain Bacteria; phylum Patescibacteriota; class Gracilibacteria; order JBDHUY01; family JBDHUY01; genus CAYOUH01. The sequence goes on from CAYOUH010000085.1 coordinate 2,431, forward strand.
CAGCAGGGCAACTGCCAAGGGGACACCTTCTTCCTCGTAGAAGCTCTTTCCAACGTTGCGCCCCTGGGCCTTGAGGAAGGTATTGGCCAACGCTCCGCCGATGAGCAGCGTGTCGGCGATTTCCGTGAGACGCCCGATGAGTCCGATCTTCGTGGATACCTTGGCCCCGCCCAGGATCGCCACCACCGGATGCTCGGCTTCCTCCGTCACCTTGCGCAGCATCGTGATCTCCTTTTTGAGCAACAACCCTCCATACGAAGGGAGGAGGGCGGGAACCCCAACCATGGAAGCATCGCTGCGGTGCGAATTGGCAAAGGCGTCGTTAACGTACACGTCGGCCAGGTCGGCCAACGCCCGCACGAAGGCCGGATCATTGGCTTTTTCTTCCGGATAGAAACGGATGTTCTCGAGCAGGAGGATCTCGTCTTCTTTTTGCGCAGCGAAAACGTCCTCCGCGGTTCGAAAATCCTTCACCAGCGTCACGCGGTGCTGGGGAAACGCTTCGCGCAATCGCTCGGCAACCGGAGCGAGCGAGAGTGCGGCATCCGGCCCCTTCGGCCTCCCCAGATGCGTCACGACGATCAGGCGGTTCTTCGCTTCCAGCAGCATCCGCATCGTCGGCAAGGAACGCTCGATCCGCTCCGCATCGGCGATCGTGTGGTCGGGATGGAGCGACACGTTGAAATCCGTACGGAGGAGCACGCGCTTACCCGCAAGGCCGACCTCGTCGATATACCTGATGGGAACCTCGGGCATGGGAAAGAAAGGATCGTTCCAGTATACCCGAAATCCTTCCGTTTTCCTACTTCAGCGCATCCTTGAGCACATTCTCCACGCCAGGAGCGAACACCATCACCGTCCCATCCTTCGTTTCATGGACGTCGGCTCCCTGCATCCGGGCCATATGCACCGCCGCTTCGTACGAGAGCGGGGAGAGCCCCGGGGCGATGAAGCCGTCGTACACCCCGCGCAGTAGCAGGCTGACACCCAGGCTGGCGCACGTGATCTTGTTCATCTCACGGACGCGATGTCCGATCTTCCCCAAGTAATCATGCGCCTTCTTCAGGTCCTCCTGGTCCCGGCTATGGCAGTAGGTGACGAACAGCTGCGCGGCGTCCTTGTGCTTAGCCGACAGCGGTGACAGCTTACGGCCATTGAGGAACACGCCCTCGTCCTCCACCGCGTGGAAGAATTCCTTCGTCACGGGCAGGTACACCATCGAGAGGACCGTCTTGCCGTCCTTCTGCAGCGACAGTGAACAGCCGAACAAGGGGATGTGGTGCGAGAAATTCGATACGCCGTCGAGCGGGTTCAGCCGCCATATGGGCGCTCCGGATGATCCTTCTTCGGACAAGAGTGGCGTCACGTAGCCGTGTCCCTTGAAGATGTTGTGCAAGATTTCCATCTGCACCTTCTCGGCCGCCTCATAGGCCTGCTGGCCGTACGCCGCGAAGTCCAGATCATGGTGGAACTCCTTGAAGCGCTTCATGAGGATGTCTCCGGCGCTGACCAGCGCTTGCTTGGCCAGGAGGTATAGCTTCTTTTCTTTCGACGTCAGGATGGGCATGGGAATGGGGAAACGCGCCCATCCTAGCACGCTACGTTCCCGCCGTCACGCCTCGCGCAGGGATGGACAACACGAGCCCTTCGCCTACAATGACCGCACTTCGCACCCCCTCATGGTAAAAACCGACAAAACCACCATTGCCGAAATCCTCGAAAGGGGAGTGGTCGACGCCATCGTCCGCAAGGATTTGGAGAAAAAACTCGCCTCCGGCAAGCAGCTGAAGGTCAAGCTCGGCATCGATCCCACCGGCTCAGACCTCACCATCGGCCACGCCGTCGTGCTGCGCAAACTGAAGCAGTTCTCCGAAGCCGGCCACCACGTGGACCTCGTCA
>CAYOUH010000086.1:0-2448 GCA_964407085.1 uncultured Candidatus Peribacteria bacterium
GACTCCTTGCATGACACCGTGCTCCAGCCGATGGTTTCGGAGTACGAACCGGTGCCTGCCACCTTGGCGGTGATACCTTGGGCGGAGAGCCAGGTCCCGAGCTTGGCATAGTCATAGTAGGCGTCGGAAGGATCGCGGCGATGGGTGATCGCTCCTTTGTCCCGCATGGCCTGCGCCCAAAGCGTGGCCGTGCGATCGAGAGCGCGGGATTCGGCATACGCGGGGAGTCCAGCTTCGGCGCGCACCTCGTTCATCCACCCGACCCACACGGCACGGATGCGATCCATGTCGTAGCGCGTTCCGACATCGTCTCCGATCGGCTTGCACTCGCGGGTGGCGAGGCCGGCCAGTGTAGCGCTCTCGCGATCGTGGATCTTGCCACGGATGCGATTGAGCATTTCCGCGAGCTCACCGCGGCTCATGGGCTGTCCGACCCAGGCGAAGCTCGGCGGCAGGTATTTCTGGTCGGCCATGGCTCCGAGGTAGGGCACGTACCATGCCTCTCCCGAGTGGGCGGCGGTCAATTCCAGACCGGTGACAAAGGAAACGATCTTGGCTGCCTCAGAGAGATTCACGGTCTGGGCAGGGCGAAAGGTACCGTCGGCATAGCCTGAAACGTACCCGGCATCCTTCGCGGCGCAGACCACCGAGGCGTACCAGCTAGCGGGATCCACGTCAGGGAAGCAGCGGCGCGGCAGGACGGCCGGGAGCATGATGCCCTGCGAACGGTAAGCCAGGACCAGGAGTTCGGCACGGTTCACCGTCTTCGTCGGCTGAAAGGTTCCATCCGAGTATCCCGTGATCACGCCCGCTTTGGAGAGGACGCGGATGGAGTCGGCGTACGGGTAATCCGCGTCCACGTCGGTGAACGAGGAGGCAGCGGAGACCGCTTGGACCGACAGGACCAGAACGAGAAGCACACTGGAGAGGACTTTTTTCATGGGGAAAGTAAAAATGCTAGTCGCGCATAATACAACGTATCTCTTGCCTGTCCACCATTCCGTCCCCTCAGGAAACCGCACATACCGGAACCGGATCCGAAATGATTTCCGTGACGTAGTGCGTCGCCGAGTACACCTTATTGCCCGAGAGCGCGATCCCGAAGCCGATGCGCTTGAAGGTTTTGTTCATGACACTCTCGTAGTGGGCGCGGGCCATGGTTCCGGGGGTCTTGGTCACTTCTCCCATGTAGTAGTCGAACGTGGGACGGATCGCATCGATGAGCTCGTCAGTGCAATCGGTTTCGTTGCACGACATGTATCCGCCACCGATGTTCTCGGTGTGGGTTACGCGGTTAACGTTCTTCACCTCCACCCCGCGGTCAACGAACCACTGGTTGATCTTCCAATAGTCATAGTAGGGATCGCCGGGGTTGCGCTTGTGGGTCGTGGAGCCGGTATCGCGCATGGTGCGCGCCCAGTCGTTGGCCGTCCGGTCGAGCTGGCGGTCATGGACGTAGGCCGGAAGTGACGCCTTGGAACGGGCCTCGTTGATCCACGAGAACCACGCCTCGCGCACCCGGGCCATGTCGATGCGCTTATCGGAGAGGTCGAGGGAGGCCTGACAGGAGGGATTGCGTCCCAGGTCCGCCAGCATCGCTGCGGGCTGGTCATGATGCTTCCAGCGTACGCGCCAGAGGATCTCCGCTACTTCCGCGCGCGTCAGCGGTTCCCCTACCCAGGCTATCCCCGTCGGAAGGTATTTCTGGTCGGTCAAGGCCTGGAGGTACGGCGCATACCATTCGCCACTGCTGATGGGCGACATGGCCTGCAAGCCATTGACCAGGGATATGATCTTGGCGGCTTCGGAGAGCGTGACGGCGTCCTCCCCGTGGAAGCGCTTGTCCGGTCGTCCGGAGACGATACTCGCTTGCTTGGCCGCGCAGACGTAGGGAGCGAACCACGCGGATGGCAGGACATCCACGAAACAGCGGATCTTCGGCCGGGCGAGGTCGGCATCCTTATCGGCGGCCTTGTAGGCCATAGACAACAGCTCTGCACGATTGACCTTGCCATCGGGATCGAATTTCCCATCCGGGCGGCCTTGGATGATCTTGTCCTTGGCGAGGGAATTGATGGCTATGTCGTAGGCATGACTCGCCGGGACATCGGGAAATGCCACCCCCTGGGCACGGACGGAGGGCGTCTGGACAAGCGTGAGTGAGACGAGGATTGTGGCGAAAAAGGCTGGGCGCATGGAAATGATCGTTGGCATCCTACGGATAGAACGGAAAGGGCGCAAGAAGCGTTCAAGGTGTCAGGACGGTCTCCCTCCTGCGTGTTCCTGGGACGAGTATTGTTTTATCAACTTATTATGTTATAATTATACGTCAATCAGACCACAGAAACAAACATGCCTACTGGAACCCCCGATTCGCACCGACTCCGCGCCATCCTCGAGCAAGGAAAGAGGGTTGCCAGCTGGTCGCATTCCAATCCCGATGGGGAC
>CAYOUH010000086.1:2458-3278 GCA_964407085.1 uncultured Candidatus Peribacteria bacterium
CTGGGTTCCGCCATGGCCCTGACACTCGCCCTGGAAGCACAGGGAAAAACGGTCATGGCCTACTGTGCCGATCCCATTCCGGTGCGCTACCGGGTACTGGCGGATCCTTTCCCCTTTGTCAGCGAGATGGACTGGGGAACAGTCGATGTGGCGATCACGGTGGACGTGGCCACGCCGAAGCTGATCATGAGCGATGTCCTGTCTTCCCGGCCAGAGAGCGTGCCGCTCATCAATATCGACCACCATAAGGATAATGCGCACTACGGGACACTGGATATCGTCGATCCTACCGCTCCCTCCACGACGATGATGCTGTTTTTCCTCTTCGACGAACTGGGTATCCCGATTACGCCTGACATCGCTACTGCGCTCCTGCTCGGCCTCGTGACGGACACGGGAGGATTCTTCCATAGCAATACCAATAGCCAAGGCTACGACGTCGCCGGACGACTCCTGTCACTGGGGGCGGACGGGGCAGCCGTGACGCGGCGCATCTTCCGTGATTTCGACCCCAAGCGGCTCAAGCTCTGGGGGAAGGTCCTCTCCCGTGCCTCGATCAATGCCGACCATGTCGTCTCGTCGGTCGTGCTACAGAGCGACTTCCGTGAAACGGGAACGACGCCGCAGGACCTGGAGGGCGTAGTGGAGTACCTGAACATGGTACCGGAGGGACGCTACGCCATGCTGCTCACGGAAGACGGCAAGAACGCTTCCGTGAAGGGGTCGCTCAGAGCCCGGGCGGAAGACGTGGACGTCTCGGAAATCGCCCACCGCTACGGCGGAGGAGGGCACAAGGTTGGTTAGACATACTAGAAGATAT
>CAYOUH010000086.1:3288-4318 GCA_964407085.1 uncultured Candidatus Peribacteria bacterium
GAAGGCCTCGGGATTCAAGATCAAGGGTAAGCTCGCAGAGAGGAAGGTATGGGAAGTCGTATCCGATGAAGGCAAGGAGCGCCTCAGTGTCTGACCCATGATCCACCACGCCCACCACCATTTCGGCTACCACGCCCTGGCGAGCGAAACGGCGGCACGGCTCAGTCATTTCGTATTGCATGCCGACCTGCACACCCTGATGGATTTCGCGCTCTCACACGGGATTCACCTCCCGCACCTGTTCCTCGCGACGTGAGGATAGGACGAGCCGGAAACGGATGATCTTCACTGGTGTGTCGACGTCCACCGGTCGGCCATAGTACGTGGAATAGGTCGTGTACATTTCCTCGGTACTCGCGAATTTCTCGTGGCCTTCGAAGTCGGGTTCCACGAGCTCCCCCATGCGTTTTTCTCGGACTTCGGTAAGGTGGGCCGTGGCGAATTTCTCCAGTGTGCCCCATATGAGCAGGTCCACGACATCGCCTTCCGCCAGGCTCTTGTCGTCGAAGAGCCGCCAGGTCACATTCTTGTGTCCAGCGAGGATGAGATCGGCCAATTCCCGACGGAATTTGAGCGTCTTGTTCGCCATGGGCTACAGGTTCTCGAGCGTCCGCTGCCAGTCGGTATAGGCGAAGGAAACATGCTCGAGCATGCGCTCCCGGAAGCGGGCAGCGTTGAATTGTTCGGCATGGTTCTTGATCGCGCGACTGGAGAACTTCTTGGGGTTGAACGATTTGACCGCCTTAACCAGGCTCTCCACCGTTTGTTCGTCGAAGAGGATGCCCGTTTCCCCATCCACCACCGTCTCCGCTCCCCCGCCCCGCCCGTAGGCGATCACCGGACGACCGCTGGCCATGGCTTCCACGGAAGCGATGCCGAAATCCTCCTCCTGAGGAAAGAGGAAGGCCGTACATTCGGCGTACAGGTCGGACAGTTCGCTATCAGACACGAATCCGGTGAACTCGATGTTACTATTGGCCATGCGGCGCAGCCGCGCAAGCAAGCCAGGAGTTGAAAGATCAGCCTTTCC
>CAYOUH010000087.1:0-4260 GCA_964407085.1 uncultured Candidatus Peribacteria bacterium
AGGACGCCCCAGTGACAACGCCGTGCTCAACGGCCGCCTCACCGACCGTCCCATGCGTCCCTTATTTCCCAAGGGCATGATCAACGACGTGCAGGTGGTGCTCACCATCCTGTCCGCCGACGAGCAGACTGATCTGGGCGCATTGGCCATCACGGCTTCCTCCCTCGCGGTCATGAAGGCCGGGATTCCGTTCGCGGGACCCTGTGCCGGTATCCGCATCGGCTACGTTGATGGGAAACTCAAGGCCAATACGACCAATGACGAAACCGACCATGGCGACCTCGACCTTGTCGTCGCCGGTACCTCCGAAGCCATCCTCATGGTGGAGGCTGGAGCCAACCAGGTGCCTGAGGAAACCATGCTGGAGGCGCTGAAGCTCGCCCATGACACGATCAAGGACCTGTGCCGCATCCAGTCGGAGTTCCTGGGGAAGTGCACGATCGAGTCGAAGGAGGCTCTGCTCGTCTACAACGTTCCAGCTGACGATGTTGTGGCCGAAGTGAAGGCCTTCATCGAATCCGAAAACCTGCTCTCAGGCATGTACGTGAAGACCAAACACGAGCTCAACATCGCCGAGGATGGACTAAAAGCGAAGGTGATGGAGAACTTCAAAGCCAAGATCGAAGACGAGGAGCAGAAGGAGTGGACGGCCAAAAAGGTGGAAATGGCGATCTTCAAGGTCCTAAAGAAGGAAGTCCGCAAGCGCATCCTGGAGAAGGAAGAGCGTCTCGACGGCCGGAAGCTGTCCGAAATCCGCCCCCTGTCTTCCGAGGTTGGCCTCCTGCCCCGAACGCATGGATCCGCTCTCTTCACCCGCGGTGACACACAGTCCCTCTCCGTCGTAACCCTCGGTGCTCCCGGTGATGCGCAGACGGTCGACGAGATGGAGGGTGCCGAATACGAGCGCCGCTACATGCACCACTACAACATGCCCCCTTTCGCCACCGGTGAGGCCCGTCCCATGCGTGGCACCGGTCGTCGCGAAGTCGGTCACGGGTACCTCGGAGAGCGCGCCATTCTTCCTGTCCTTCCCGAAGAAAAAGACTTCGCCTACACCATCCGGGTCGTATCCGAGATCGTGACTTGCAATGGTTCCACCTCGCAGGCCGCTACGTGCGGGTCGTGCCTCGCCCTCATGGATGCTGGTGTGCCGCTGAAAGCCCCCGTTTCTGGCATCGCCATGGGCCTCGTCATCGATGAGTCGACGGGGACGTTCAAGATCCTCTCCGACATCCAGGGGATGGAGGACTTTACGGGCGACATGGACTTCAAAGTGGCGGGGACGAAGGACGGTATCACCGCCCTGCAGATGGACATCAAGGTGAAGGGCATCACGATCGAAATCATGCGCCAGGCATTGGCCCAGGCCCACGAAGGCCGCGCCCACATCCTGGCCTCCATGCTGGCCACCATCGCCGAGCCGAAGAAAGAGCTCTCGCCCTTCGCGCCGAAGCTCATCACGATGCAGATCAAGCCCGATCAGATCCGCGAGGTCATCGGGTCCGGCGGCAAGGTGATCAACGAGATCACGAAGGAAACCGGGGTAAAAATCGACATCGAGGACGACGGCTTCATCACCATCACCGCTCCCGACCAGGAGAGCGGCGATCGTGCCCACGAATGGATCAAGCGCATCACCTACACCCCCGAGGTCGGTTCCGAGCTCGAGGGCCAGATCGTGCGCATCACGACCTTCGGGGCCTTCGTCGAGATTCCGGGCGGTAAGGACGGCCTGATCCACATCTCGAACCTCATGCCCTTCCGCGTCAACCGCGTGGAGGACCACTTCAAGGAAGGCGACATGGTGAAGGTGAAGGTCATCGGCATCGGCGACGACGGCAAGATCGCCCTGTCCCACAAGGAATACGAGACGCGCCAGCAGTAAGCTTGCATGGTATCCCCCCTCTCCCGTTCTGGGAGAGGGTAGGGTGAGGGGTAGGAGAAATTCTTGCCCAATAATAAGAGTCGGGTACAATCCCCCTACTTCGTCATCCTGAGCATGGCGAAGGATCTCCAAGGCCATTGGAGCCTCAAGGAACAACCCACTGCGGTGAGATTCCTCGCAGGCTCGGAATGACAAAAACAACATGCCGAGGTAGCTCATCGGTAGAGCGCTGCCCTGAAGAGGCAGGCGTGGACAGTTCGACTCTGTCCCTCGGCACCACCCCAAAACGTATCGTCTCATCTCATCTCATTCCACCAACCTGCCGCGTAGGTTCTTCTTTAGGACGACCTTTTCCAATTCAAGTACGGTACCATGGACATTGTGTGCGTAGCTTCGTGAAGACCCGTTGGGAAGAAGAGCATGCTTGATCTGAAGATTGGCAGGAACCGGATTCGTATCGGCTCCCAGGCTTTCACGTAGAAACCTTACAAATTCCGTACTGGGCAGATCATGAGGTGAAGCACACAGGAATTCCTCAATAGCTGCGTCTGCTTGGCCTAGGGAAAAACCTTCCCACTCCATGGCTTTCTCTCGTGCTATCCATTGCGCGGCATTCTTCGTCTTTTCTTTGAACGACCCATCTTCATCCAATGGTCCTGGAACCCCTAGCGAATTAAGTGCGTGCTGGATTCCAGCCTTCGCCGAAGCCCCTTCGCCGGCATTCCAGTCAGCCAAGATGCAGAGAATGCGCTTCTCCTTGGGCCCTTGATTTCGGTACAAGAGTTCGATCCGGAAAAAATGCGCCAAGGAAAGATCCATGCCGCTTTCAAGATTGGTAAGTAGTTTTCGCGCTTCGGATTGGCTGATCCCTTGTTCCTTGGCGATCATAGCGATATGGGTTTCCATTGGACCAGAAGTGGTGTTACGGATTCCCGCTTGGGCCAAACTCTCTTCAGTTGGGGAGGGAATCACCGGTTCGGAGCGGCGAGTAGCCCTGAATCTAGTTTCCAGGTTGATGATTGCCAAGATGAGCAACAGGTATTCTTCTTTTTGTTCGATACCGACATCGTTTGGACAGTATTTTTCGAATGACGAAAGGATGGCGCTGGACCAACGGTCGGTGTCCAGATTAGTTCCCACGAGCTGTGAATCCCAACGATCGTATTTGAAATAATCGATGAGTGTGCCAATTGGCTGTTTGGGAACCTTTTCCAATCCCACGAATCTACTCATTTTCCTCCGTAGGAGGTTGATCGTATCGCTGAGAAGGAAGGTAGTCAGGCCGATCCCAGCGCTACGTAAAAGCGTTCGGCGGGTCATCAACCGTTCTTGTGTGGGGATTGGACTAACTGAAGTATCTTGGGTTTCTTTCATGCCCCGTTCCTACTGTCCCTCCTTCTTCGCCCTCTCCTCGGGATTCGTCGTCACGAGCTGGTGTTCGTTGTAGGAGGCGATGACCTGGATCGCGACGTGCTGGGATGAAGCGAAGAACAGACCCTGTCCGATGCCGGAGTTCAGCAGCAAGTAACGCTCGCCCTCGGTGAGGTGGTAGATCTTCTGCAGGCCGTCCATGGAGGACGGTGATTGCTTGAGCAGGATCTGCATGGCGCTGTTGGCGATGATGGGTTTGCCCCACGGGCTCTTCACGAAGTCCTCGACGTCCTGCGTGATGGTCGTGATACCGAGGTAGTATTTCCGCGCGCGCTTCACTAGGCCGTAGAGGAACCGGGCCGAGTCGTCGTGCTGCATCATCGTCCACGCCTCGTCGATCACCATCAGGCGCTTCTTCAGGCTCCCACGCACCCTGTTCCAGATGAAGTTCAATATGATGAACATGGCGGTAGGCCGCAGCTGCTCCTCCAGGTCGCGGATGCAGAAGACGATCAGTGGATTGTCCAGGTCCACGTTCGTCCGCATGTTGAACAGTCCTCGGAATGAGCCCGTCACGTATTTCTCCGTGCGGTAGGCGAGAGACTCCGTCCCCTTCATGGAGAGCAGCACGCGGTAGAAGTCCTCGAACGTCGGCGGCTCCATCGTGCCGGGATTGACCGTATCGACGGTGATGTTCTTCAGCGCATAGGTATCGATGAGCGCCTTGTCGACCAGGGCCTCCTCCTCCGGCGTCAACTTGCCCAGCATCAGCGAGAGCAACGACTGCAGGGTGATGATGTTGCTCCGCAGGGTATCACCAGGCCGCACCTCCTCGTCTCCAGTTTCCACGGCCAGGTCGAAGGGGTTGATGCGCTTGTCGCTGTTGAGCGAGACCTTGAGGTACGCGCCGCCCACCGTGGAGCACAGGTTCTCGTATTCGTTCTCCGGGTCGATCACGGTCACGTCCGTGCCCAGCATCAGGCTGCGCAGGGTCTCAAGCTTCA
>CAYOUH010000088.1:0-4254 GCA_964407085.1 uncultured Candidatus Peribacteria bacterium
ACGTTTCTCGGATGAGACTCTCGTAGATTTCCGGATCGGCGCCCATGAGCGCCAATGATGCGCCGAAGGTAATCATATTTCCCATGACGGACAGGCCGCGCTGCTCGAGGAGGATCTTCTTCACGGGGAGGGGAACGAGTTTCCCCTTCGCCTCTGTGATCTGGAACTGCTCGGGGTCGTAGACGGTCACGCTCTCAGCGTGCAGGCGATGGTTGTGGAGTTTCCAGGTTTCCTCGTTCAGGCATACGAGCAGGTCGACCGCATGCATGCTGGAGTGGATGGGCTCTCCGTCGATGATCGTCTCGTACGTGTTGTGCCCGCCGCGAATGAGCGACGGATACTCGCTATAGTCCCAGACATGGTAGCCCGAGCGCGCGGCCACTTTCGAAATGGAGAGGCCGGTCGTCATGACGCCGTAGCCCGCTTCGCCGCCGATTTTCCAGAGGAAGGACATGATGAAAAGGTCAGATCACGAATCCGAAGTGCATGGATAATAAGCATCCGGGCATCGAAGCGCAAGGATGTCAAAAGAAGGCTGAAGGGTCGTACAGCGCGGCGTCCCATAGTTCGTCCCGCTTATATCCGCCATGCTTTCGGGTCACGGTTCTGGCGTACGAGCTACGACCTTCTTCCTGCAACTGCAAAGTCTCTTTGGCAGTCCTTGAGTCCATTCCTATCGCTCCGAAGAGCAAGGCTTCGAAGTGCTCAACCGAATCGGATCGCCGGGCAAGCTCGAAAATGAACGGGAGCGGTTCCAAGCCCTTCTTCAGAAGCTCATCGAATATACCTATGCTTGCCATCATGGAACTCAGGTAAGCTGTGTTTTCAGATAATTTAGCAGTACTGATTCCGAAGTGTCCTAGTTTCCCGATTTCTCTGAGATTGGGCCATGTTTTCAGGATGTTCGGTTTGGAGAGGGTATCAAGTAGCATGTCGGTTCGGAATTGGTCTAAGCCGATGTGCCACCGCGCTAGTCTTTCGGCCATTCCTTCTTTCAACCACGAGGGAATCTTACCATTGTGCGGTCCTAGTTCTTGGATGTGTGTTAGATGGAATATTTCGTGTAACAGGGCTCGGAGGGTCTCAATGTCTAGAGACTTTTCCAATCTCTCATCTGTTCTGACTACCCTTTTCCACTTCTCATAGTTTCCGGCTAAGTATCCGTAATCGGTTACTACAGAACCTTCCCTCACCCCAATGTCAGACCAATCTGGGACGTTTCTTCCATGATCGAGTTCTTTCCTTTGATCCGGGTCAAAAAAGAAGCGAAAGCGGTAGGTGCGAGGCGTGAACGGTAGTCCTCCGATCAGTGAATAATCCAGCTGAAGTCCGAAAGTTATTTCTCCCAAGAGCTTCAGTATCCATTCCGCGTACCGATCATTAAAAAGGTTTTCTTGGTGTTCGTCTCCTATGAATTCGAGGCGTGTCCTGCAGGTTACATCCTCGCATTCTTTCGTCCTTAAAACGATCGGACCATCGTTCTGTTCCGTTCGCTCTTTCATGCTAATGCTTAGGATGCTCTCCCTGCCCGGGGAGGTGGCCGTGACTTGGGGATTCGAGCAGTCGATTGAGTGCTCCCCCTGGTCCGCATCGGCCTGTGCGGCGCTTTGGTTTTTGTTGCGTTTGCGAGGGGTGTAAGCCCCTTGTGTTTGCTTTGGTTTTTGATTTATTTTGGTTTCCGTCCTTCCGAGCGTGTGGGCTAGGGGAGGACGAGGATCCCGGGCAGGGAGGGGAGTACGGACGACCGGGGTCGGATCGGCACTGCTCTCACTGCAAGGCATTCGAGACATGATACCAGAAAAAGCCGTTTTTCCCAAGTACATCGTCCGGTCGGGCTTTACGAAACCGTGGAACGCTATATCCTGGGCGAACTTGAAAAAGATTCCCTATGAACCAAGCTAAGTTTTTTCTGATCATGGGCCCATCGGGTGTTGGGAAGGGGACCATGAGAAGAATGTTCCAGGAACGTCATCCTGAAATTGACTTCGCCCTGTCCGCAACGACTCGTCCCATGCGTGCAGAGGATAAGGAGGGTGTGATTTATCATTTTGTTTCCAGTGAGGAATTCGACCGTCTTATCGCAAACGATGAATTGCTGGAGTGGGCATGGCTGTATAACAACCAGCAGCGTTCGGGCATTCTGAAGCAGCCCGTATTGGATTCGTTGGCTAGGGGGGTGAGCGTGATGCGTGAGGCCGATATTCTCGGAGGCTGGCCCAAGCTCATGCAGAGCGTCGTAAGGGATAGATTGCGGAGCATCTTCCTCGTTCCACCATCGATCGAAGCGCTCGAGAGACGAATCCGTGCCCGATCGGCACTTAGTGACGAGAAGATCGCCGGGCGTATGGCCACCGCGAGGGAAGAGATGGCCGTAGCAGACCGGGCAGATTTTACCGTGTTGGCGGAAGAGAACGAACAGGAGAAGATCTACGCCCAGATAGAACGGTACATCCTCGGCGAGATTGGACGCTGACCCGAGGCTTCCCAATGCGGGAACGATGCCCTATGATGCCCTCAACCCTTTCTCCATGGCCATCATCCTGCATTCCTCCGGAGGTTCGAAACCGCTGTACCGCGGGAAGCTCGTTTCATGGTACGTCGCGGGCGTCTTGGAGGTCCTGCTGGCGTTCCGCTTCTTCCTGAAGCTCTTCGCTGCCAACCCGGATGCGTTCTTCACGCGCCTCATCTACGTCATCACGTATCCTTTCGCTGCGCCGTTCCTCAACGTGTTCCAGGTGAAGCAGTCGGAAGGCAGTGTGCTGGAAGTCACGACCCTCCTGGCTATGCTGGTGTATTGGCTGCTGGCCTGGGGAATTAGCAAATTGCTCGTGATCAGCAAGCCCGTCTCGGAGCCCGAAGCGGCGGTGAAGCTGTCCGAAGAAGAAGATACGAAAGGGCCGATCACGCTGTAAACTGATCGTTCCCATGAGGAAGAAACAACTTAAAAATTACGCCTTCATCGACAGTCAGAACCTGCACCTCTCCATCCGCGACGCGGGTTGGAAGTTGGACCTGGGGCGGTTCCGCGTGTACCTGCGTGAGAAGTACGACGTGGACGTGGCGTACCTGTTCATGGGGTACATGGAGGAGTACCAGGACCTGTACCTGTCACTCCAGAAGGATGGATTCATCATCATCTACAAGGATATCCTGCGGACGAAGGACGGGACGGTGAAGGGCAACGTGGACGCGGAGCTGGTGCTGCAGGCGATGATCGACTACCCGTCGTACCAGCGCGCCGTGATCGTGACGGGGGACGGGGACTTCGCCTGCTTGGTGCGGTACCTGGAGAAGAATGGCAAGCTCGAAACCCTGCTCGTTCCGAACCAGCGCAAGTACTCGTCGCTGCTCAACAAGGCAGCCGCGAAACGGATCGCATTCGTGAGTGACTTGCGGCAGAAGCTCGGCTATCGCAGATCGAGCAAGGATGCGCAGAAAGAGCCCGGGACTTCATCGGAAGTGAAGGACATAAAGACCATCATCCCTCCTCGTCGACGCCCAGCGGCCAAGTCTGACCAACTGAAGAAAGAAGTGGCCAAACCCCAGCGTCGTCCACCTCAGCCCAAACCGGTTTCGCCGAAGACGGAAGCTGCGGACAAGCCCAAATCCCACCATCGGCATCGGCGTGGGGGACGAGGAAGGAAGCCGAAATCAGACAAGGCGGAGTAATGGAAAGAACCTCGGCAGGACGGCAACTGGCGAGGGGCTTCCCGTGGTGATTCTGCAGACAGTATATATGGTACTGCCCGTTGCGCAAGCGCGGGATGCCTTGAATTCACTTCGCGGAGTGCTATATTGCCCCAGCCCGCCTAGGGCAGTACGAAACGTTGGGGAGTCGCCAAGTGGTAAGGCATCCCGCCACGGCGGGACATTCGAGGGATATGGCTTTCACCGTCTACATCCTCAGGAGCCTCAAGGATCAAAGATGCTACATCGGTCAAACGAGTGACTTCGCAAAAAGACTTTATCGTCACCAGAACGGATTAGAGCGAAGTACGAAACATAGGAATCCGTTCGAGGTCATATGGACGGAAGAATATGGAACGCGAGCTGAAGCACTAAAAAGAGAAAGTTATCTGAAGTCGCTGAAAGGAGGGAATGAATTCAAAAAACTGACTGCCGATAGGTGTATTGTGGAATCGTGAAGCGAACGGAGGTTTGAAAACTAGCTGATAGCATTGGGGAGTCGCCAAGTGGTAAGGCACTCGGCTCTGAACCGAGCATTCGAGGGTTCGAATCCTTCCTCCCCAGCCA
>CAYOUH010000089.1:0-1115 GCA_964407085.1 uncultured Candidatus Peribacteria bacterium
CTTGCCCTTGCCATCTGTCAGGTACCCGTCCTCCAGGATCTGCAGCAGGATATTAAAGGCTTCGGTGTGCGCCTTCTCAATCTCGTCGAACAATACGACGCTGTAGGGCTTCTTATGCACCATTTCGGTCAGCTGTCCACCCTCCTCGTAGCCCACGTATCCGGCAGTAGTTCCCGTGAGGCGCGAGACGTTGTGACGCTCCATGAATTCGGACATGTCGATTTTCACCAGCGCGTCCTCGCGGCCGAACACCTCCTTGGCCAATACCTTCACGAGCGACGTCTTGCCCACGCCCGTGGGGCCGAGGAACAGGAACGATCCGATGGGGCGGTTCGGGTTCGCGATTCCTGCCCGTGAGCGGCGGATGGAACGGGAGATCGAGGAGATGGCCTCGTCCTGGCCGATGACCGAGGCGCCGAGCGTCTTCTCGAGCTTGAGGAGGTTCGCCGCATCGCCCTTGGCCATCTTGTCCACCGGAACCCCGGTGATTCCGGCTACCACCGCGGCGATGTCGTCCGCCGTGACCACGGGGCGTAATTCGCGGGGGAAATTCTTCTTCGATTTGAAGTCCTTGATCTTCTCGTTGATGGTGAGTTCCTGTTCACGGATCTTGCCCGCAGCCGCGTAATCTTGGGTGGCAACGGCCTGTTCCTTGTCCCGCACCAGCGTGGCGAGCTTCTCCTTCAGCTTTTTGAGCTGCTTGATGTCGCCGCTCTCGCTGCCGACGGACTTCTTCGCCATGGCTTCATCGAGCACGTCGATGGCCTTGTCCGGCAGGAAACGGTCCGCCACGTAGCGCTTCGAGAGCTTCACGGCGGCCTCAATGGCAGCATCTTCCACGGCCAGATTGTGGTACTCCTCGAAGTGCTTGCGCAGACCCATCAGGATCGCGGTCGCATCGGTCTCGGACGGCTCCTCGACGGTGATGGGCTGTAGCCTCCGCTCGAGCGCAGCGTCCTTCTCCACGTATTTGCGGTACTCCTTCGTCGTGGTAGCGCCGATCATCTGGATCTTGCCGCGGCCCAGGGCGGGCTTGAGGATATTCGCGGCGTCCAGGCTGCCTTCCGCACTGCCAGCCCCGATGAGCGTATGCAGCTCATCGACGAATAGGATGA
>CAYOUH010000089.1:1125-4242 GCA_964407085.1 uncultured Candidatus Peribacteria bacterium
GGCCTCGTCTACCACCTGCTTGATGCGCGATTCGAATTCTCCGCGGTACTTGGTGCCCGCCACGAGGCTCGCCATGTCCAGCGCCAGGATGCGCTTGTCCATGAGCGTCTGAGGAACCTCTTCCTTCACGATCTTCTGGGCCAGTGCTTCCACGATCGCGGTCTTGCCCACGCCCGGTTCTCCCGTGAGGACGGGGTTGTTCTTCGTCTTGCGGTTGAGGATGTGGATCATGCGTTCTACCTCCTTTGCACGGCCGATCACCGGCTCGAGCTTTCCTTCACGCGCTTCCTCCGTCACGTCGATGGTGAAATAATCCAGGGCTGGAGTCTTCGACTGCTGTTGTTCCTGGTGCTCGTGCTCCTTATGCCGGAAGGCGTCCTTGAACTCGGGATTCTGGCTCATGGCGAAGATCACGCCGTTGAGCGACGCGAACATTTTCTCCAGGGGCTGCACCATGCCCTGCATACCGCCTGGGGTCTGCTGGGTGGCCTGGGTGAACATCTCCTCCAGTTTGCGCGTCACGTCGTCCGGACTGATCTTCATGTTCTCCAGAATAACGGTGGCAGCTGTACCTTTCTGCTGCATCAGACCCATCAGTAGATGCTCCGTGCCTACAAAGGAATGGTGGTGCTTAAACGCGGAAGAAACAGCGTCCTCGATGGCCTTCTTCGCGAAATCGGAAAGCTCGACCCGTGAAAACTTCTTCGCCGCATCGGGGAGACGGTTCTGCGAGGACTGCTGGATCACGAGCCGCACGTTCTTCAGGCTCACGCCCATGGAGCTGAGCACCGCGTACCCCAGGGTGTTCTCCTGGTGCAGGATGCCGATGAGGATGTGCTCTGTGCCGATGTAGCCTACGCCCTCCTCCTTGGCTTCCTGTTCCGCCATGATGAGCGACTTCTTGGCTTCCTCGGTGAATCGGTCGAATTGTCCCATGGGTGAGTTGGTTTGAATGACGATGTAATACCAGTCTTCGATACGGAAATTAGCACTCGATAGTGTAGAGTGCTAGATCCTCTCTGTCAACGCGGGCGAGAAGGCTGCCATGCGGGGAGGGTTGGGATTCCTGCTTCATTTGTACCATTCGTTCTGGCGATGGAAATGGGATATAAGACATTCATTCCATGATAACGAAAAGCGAAGGAGGGGGGCACCGAAAGCGGTGGGAAAAACAGTGGAAATATGGGCTACGTGCATCTCTGGCCGGGAAGTCCACGCGAAATACTCCTTCCCATATCCGATCGACCATGCAAGCCGGTTGGCAACGGATCAGCTTCCATTTCGTACAAGCGAACGTACAATCCCTATGGAGGTCATGAATTTCCACCGAGGGAACCCGCCACCGAGCATGTACCCCATCCTGTTTTCCTTCAACGAGTTCGAGGTCTACGCGCTGGGAATTTTTTACCTCCTGGCATTCGCCGCGTTCAATTTCCTCGTCGTTCGGCTATCTTCGGGCAAAGGGATGAAACTGGGACTCTGGAACAAGCACGTCACGGCGTTGACCGTCGTGTGCATCGTCTGCGCGCGCATCGGACACGTAGTGGCACACTGGGTCGACTACCAGGATAATCCCCTGGCGATGCTGCTCCCGGACGGCTTCTCGTACTACGGGGGGATCCTGGGATTCGTAGTCGTCATGGCCTCCCTGGCAGCCAAGAGGAAGGAAAACCTCCTCGCGTGGACCGATCTCTCGGCGGTGGCGTTCTTCGGCTGGCTCGCGATCTCTTCCCTCGGACACTTCCTCAACGGCAGTAACTACGGAATCCCGACCGACCTGCCATGGGGAGTGACGTACGACAATATCTCGGCAGCCGTGCTCTACACCGTTCCCGTCCATCCCGTGCAAATTTACCAGGCCGTCTTTGCACTCGTAATGCTGGGAATCTCGTGGGCACTCTATCGCAGTACGTCACGCACCGGACTGGTTACCTTCGTCAGTGGTTTCGTACTGGGGCTCTTTGATTTCCTGACCATGTTCCTGCGCGGCGATGAGATGCTCATGCTGGGCCCGCTCAAGATAGGACAGGTCTTCGCGCTGGTGTTACTGGCGTTCTGCTCGAGCTTCCTCCTGAGCCTGTTTCTGCGGCAGGTCGAAGAATGAACGTAGCGAAAGCGGCGAGGAAATCATCCTCGCGCTCGCTGTCTAAATCGCCCGAATTCATTGCCACGTTCATGGCGATGAGACCTTCCTGCAAGTCGATCAGTCGCGTGGGATCCGTACGCTTCGCCGTTGCGGCGATCTTTCCGGCTTGCCACGAGGTCTTTCCCATTTTCGTAGCGATTCCCGTATCGGACAGGGCGGGGTGGTCGTTGAGGAGCGTTTTGGCCTTGAGCAAATCCAATACCTGGGTGGAGACCATGCGGAACAACTGCCGCGCATGCATTCCCTGGCGTAGCATGCCTTCGACCATACCGATCGTCGGGCGGGTTTTCCCCGAAAGCAGGGTGGTCACCAGTTCGTATCCTCGTTCCTCGGGAATGATATCCAGGAAGGCCACGGCATTGGTACGGGTTTGCTCTTCGCGAGGCAGGACCGCGATCTGCTCCAGCGCGTGGAAACCGGCGAACAAGTCGGCTTCCTCATCCTTCCTCGTTCCTTCCACGATGATACGCGTAATGGCCGCAAGAGCATCTTTGGTGACGGTATCTCCGAAAATCCCCCCGAAGAAGCCATCATAGGACAAGGACCGTTTGGGGTCATACCCCGTTACCCGCCCGTTCGCGGCGGAGAGGAGGCGAATATTCGTTGAAGGAATCGATTCGGGCCACGCGCTTCCCGCACCCTCCTCCGTGAAGGCGATGATCGTTTCCTCATCAGCAGCCTCTAGAGCATCGAGTAGGGGGGAGGAGGCCCCTTCTGTTTCGGGAGCCTTCTTCTTCCTCCCTCGTTTTGGAGCAGTCACGAAAGGGTTCCCCTCCGCGATGAGCAGGCGCTTGGACACGAAGAACGACTGAATGGTGAGTTCCTGCAGGAGGCGGTCAGTTTCGGTGCTTTCTGCCAAATCGTAAGTCGAAAGGCCTTCCACTCCGTACTTCTCGCGGAACTTCCGTACCCATTCCCGTCGCAAATGGTAGACGAGGAACGGGTTGCCGGTGAAGACGTAAACGTTGGAG
>CAYOUH010000090.1:0-4180 GCA_964407085.1 uncultured Candidatus Peribacteria bacterium
ATCAATTTCAATTTATCGGTGTACTCATTTTTAGGGAGCTTAGCCATGTCTACTGGGGACTTGGCCCCAGCATACATAAGGAACAACGCGCCATTGTAATCAATTACGAATTTTGGAGCATCACTATACTCAACGCCACCAAGAACCGAACGAGCTGCCGCAGCCTCTTGCCACATTTCAACTTCTAAATCTTCAAAATTGATCCACGCAAGGAGCATGCTATCTGCGACCTGCGTAGGACCTTCCCCTTGTCGGGCCTCGTTACCAACGAATTCCTTGATTTGTTGATTCACATCCAAGAAGTAGAACCTCATATTCTTCGGATCGGTCTTTATTATCTCTTTCAACCTCGCCACATTTCTATCACGAGCCAATGTCTCACTATTTCTACCCTGGGGTAGAAGGGTAGCATCCAACACAGCTTTGTAGCTTTCAAGTGTTTTATGGCGGAGATCATTCGTGGTTGGTTCAGCTTGAATCCTTTCAGGATTGTTGTTGTTCATTGAGATTTATGGATCAGGAATTAATAAATCATGAATTCGGCACATCGAAAATCGAAGGCTCCAGCTTCTCTCCGTTCACCAATCGCGAGATTCGTTTAGCTCCCACGAAGGCTGGAAGGAGGCCTATGCCATTACATCCCAGGTTCCAGTAGAGATTGTCCGCCCGGCGATCACGGCCAGCCCAGCGGATACGGTTCTCGGTATAGCCCATGAGCCCATGCCACTGGTGGTGGTAGGGCCGCGATCCGGGAGATAACAGCGTGGAGTGTTCGTGGAGGAAGGTCCTGATACCATCAGCGAACTCGGGTGGGAACGGATCGTGGTGATGGTATTTCTCCCCAGGCATCAATCGCCTCTCGGGACCACCGATACAGAACAGCGACTTGCGATGCGCAGCCTTCTCACCGCTGGGCCGTGTGGCCAGATAGTAATATGGGAGCCATTCAGACGCGTCAGCGAAAAAATATGCCAACGCAGAAGTCGGGGCTTCTTCCTCGTAGAACCCAGCCATGTAGGCGACGTATTGCCGCAGGCGATTCAGAATCCCGGGCGTTATCTCCTTTTCCGCATCGCGGAGGAAATCCAAGGCATAGCCATTTGTACAGAGCACGATTTCCTGCGCAGAAAGACGGAAGGACTTCCCGGCCAGCACTGGCTTTTCATCCTTGAAGGACACGGATGTCACGGCACTGTGCTCATAGGCTCGGAAGCGGGTGGGGAACGTTGCTGCGAGATAGGACAGGATATCCTCGCACAGCGATGCGCCGTTCATGCACGCGGCCCGTAAGCGACCGAGTCCCACGTAATCGAAGCGTGCGGTTTGCAAATCCGACAAGAGCCGCACATGCGGTACTTCCTCGAACAAGCCGCGATACGGCTCCAAGCGGGGATCGGACGCAGCCTCCGCTGCCACTTCGACCCGTTCCATAGCGACTCCGGTCCCGGACAAGGCCTTCTGGTCCTCCAGCACGCCGAGTAGGCAAGGATCGAGGACATACCCGGCCTTCTCCTCCGTGTCGTGGATGGGGGTGGCGGGTTTCACGCGGGAACGAAGCGCATCGAACAGATCCCAGCCCGAGAGGAGCTCGCGGATCCCGGCAGCGGTCTTTTCTTTCCCATACTCCTCCACCATTTCCACGACGGGCCGCTCGATGTATCCCGTCACGACGCCGGCATTATGCCCCGTGGCGCCCTCGGCCATACGATCAGCCTCGAGGAGAACGACATCCCGGTCAGTTTCGGTGAGGAGGTAGTAGGCGGTAAGCACACCAGAAATCCCGCCGCCGACAATGACGATGTCCGCCTTCCCTTCACCGCGCAGGCGCTTCACAGTCCGGCGATGGAACAGGCGGTAGAGCCAGGGGGAGTCGAACATTTCGTTTTTATTCTATTTCCCACGGTACACGCTCACCGCAGCCTCCAGAGTTTCGTAGTCAACACGTACATTTGTCATCGTTGCCTTGGCTCCAGAATATCCATCCCCCATGTATTTCTTATTGAACCATGTCTTGAATGAGGCGGCATTTTTTTTGACGTAGGCGGCATCTTCCTTGCTAAGCAGCATGGTGACGGTGGTTCGATCCGCTCCACCATTCTCCTCGGTCTGCCTCAAGGCCTGCTCGTAGATATTGTAAGCCACCTGTTGTATTTCTAGCGGGACCTCATGATCGATACTGCTCTTTAGTTCTTTGAGTTGGGCAGAAGCATTCCTTACCGATTCATTAGGTGTTGATATCTTTTCTAGAGGCATGGTTGCTGGATGCGTTAGCGAAATAAACGATAAAGAAAATTCGCCCTACGCCACTTCTCCCATATCCTTCCCGTGCTCGCGGATGTAGATAGCGTGCTGTGCCAGCATGCCGTTGCAGTGCGCGATCAGCGCGTCCTTGCCTTCGGAAGGCGGGAGGGAGTCGAGGGCATCGAGAACGAGGTGATAGCGGCTGGCTTTATTCAGCACCAGCATGTCGAAGGGGGTCGTGGTCGTGCCTTCCTCCTGGTAGCCGTGAACAGAGAAGCGTGCGTGGTTGGTATGATTCCAGAGCAATTGGCGGATCGTTCCCGGATAGCCGTGGAACGCGAAGACAACGCGCTTGTCGGCGGTGAAGTGGTGCGTGAAGCGCTCGTCATCCATCGAGAGTGGGAAGCGTTCGTCTCCCACTCCTAATGCTGTAAGCTCGGAAACGTTCACGAAGCGTGTTTTGGCTTCGGGGATGAATTGCTTCAGTAGCCGAATCGCTTCGATGGATTCCGTGACGAAGATATCGCCCGCGGCGGCGAAGACCACGTCGGGATTCTCCGTCCCCGAAGGATCGATCCAATCCCAGCGTCCGATTCCGGTCTTCAATTCCTCACGCGCTTGATCGATCGTTAGGTATTGGGGCAGCTCCGCCTTGTTCGCGACGATCACGTTGATTCCGTCCGTCCGCTTTAAACAATCTTCGAGGATTACTTGAGCAGCACTGGCATCGCAGGGGAAGTAGACGCTGGCGAGGTTACCATGCTTCTCGAGGATATTAGCGATGAAGCTTGGATTTTGGTGGGAATAGCCGTTGTGCTCCTGCCGCCATCCGACGGAAGTGAGCAAATAGTTGAGCGACGCGATGGGCGCTCTCCAGGCGTGCTTCCGAGACTGCTTCAGGAATTTGGCATACTGGTCGACCATGCTGGCCGTGACCATGGCGAACGCCTCGTACGTAGCGAAGAGCCCGTGGCGGCCGGTCAGCAGGTAGCCCTGCAGCCATCCCTGCAGCGTGTGTTCGGAGAGCATTTCCATCACGCGGCCTTTCGGGGAATTGTGCTCATCGTAGTCGTGAACCGCAGGGAGGAAGGCGCGGTCGGTCGCTGTGAAGAGCGAGGAGAGCTTGTTCGATTCCGTTTCGTCCGGGCAGAAGAAGCGGAAGGGTTGGGGATTTTTCCTGATCACGTCGGCGGGATAGTCGGACATGGCGCGGGTGGAGGAGGCACCCTCGCCCCCAACCCCTCTCCCCTCTGGGGAGAGGGTGGTCGCAGACCGGGTGAGGGGCTGTTCTTTTATTGGAGGAAGCTTTAGCTCTTGGCGAAGATTACCACCGAAGGCATGCGGGCAGACCCCCATGCGCTTTTCTGCGGGCGGAAGAGTTTCCAGGATTTCGGGCAGGGGCTTCCCGTCGGCATCGACGAGCTCCGTGACGCGGTAGGACTCGAGCCACGACTTGAGCGCGGCGAACTGTTCCTGATCATTCTTCGGATCCATGAGCGGGATGCCGTGCGACCTCTGCGTTCCTTCGACCTTCTTCCCGGCGAATTCGCGGATCCCCGTCCAGCCCTTGGGCGAACGGAGGACGATCATGGGCCAGTACGGGAGCGAGGATTCCCCTGAGGAACGGGCTTCGGTCTGGATGGCAGCGATTGATTCATAGGCCCGGTCAAAGGCGGCGGACATCTTTGCGTGATCATCGTCGGAAGGCTCGTGGTCTGTAATCTCGACAAAGAACGGCTCCCAGTGCAGGCCGTGGAAGTATTCGCGGATATCCTCATCCGACATCGTGCCGAAGATCGTGGGCCCAGTGATCTTGTAGCCGTTCACGTGCAGGACAGGAAGGACGGCGCCGGAGGTCGCAGGATCGAGGAATTTCGTCGAATGCCAGGCCGTGGCCATGGGGCCAGTCTCCGCCTCGCCATCCCCCACAACCGCCGCA
>CAYOUH010000091.1:0-3677 GCA_964407085.1 uncultured Candidatus Peribacteria bacterium
TTGGCATGGTCAACAGACCGACGATACTCGTGCTAACGAAATGCAGCGCAATCTCATGGCACTAGCGGAACGCATTAAGGATAAGACCAAGAAGGAAGAATATGTGAAGGGTATCCAGGAATGGAGAAAGAACCCCGGCGACCTAAACGCCGCACACCAGTTAGGCTTAACCCTAGCTAAATCCTACGGCGCCATGGATGGCGAGATGCAAAAGATCATGGCCAAATATGGCATGGATAACAGCAACTACGACATCCGAGGACCGAACAAGCCTGCCCCAACCCCAAATGGACCCCAGACTATTCCCACATCCAAAACTCACGAAACAAAGGATCCAGCGACCGGAAACGTGACTGATTATTCGATCCATGTGAGGAATACGAGCCTTAATGGCGGCCCTCCAGTGGATTTGAACAACATTCCAAAACCAGAGATGACATTATTGGAGAACAACCTTCGAGCCTACGGAACGACACCCACAGCCGCCACGTTGGGCGCCATGGACGCATCGCTAATGACTGTTCTCGGTCGGGGCGGGATAACTGCCCTTCCTGCCAGTCTCGCAGGAGCGACAAACACTGAGGCACGTAAAAAGCTAGCGGAAGAGATCGTCAATGCGGCTTCTAAACCCGTAGTTGAAAATCACGCACACTAGCGTTCACCTTAACCCTCCCCCACCTCGGGGGAGGGTTTTTTGGTTTCGATCTCCTTCCGCCTTGCGGCTTTTTCCGTGGGGCTGTACTTTTCACCCGTTGACCTAACCGCGCGATGACCAGATTCACCATCCTCGACACCGAGACCACCGGACTCAATCCCCAGTGGGGAGACAACATCATAGAAGTAGCCCTCCTGCAGGCCGAATACGATAATGGGCAGTGGAAGGAAATCGCCCGCTATGACACGTTGGTCAAGCCCGACATGGAGGTCACTGAACGGGTGACCTATATCACGGGCATCCGGCCGGAGGATCTGGAGGATGCTCCCCGCTTCGCAGCGGTGAAGGAAAAAGTTGAGAGCTACCTCACTGATTCCATCATCGTCGGGCACAACATCGAATTCGACCTCTCCTTCCTCCAGGGCAGTGGCATCGAGACCAAGCACCTCGCGCGCCTGGATACCATGGACCTGGCCGGGCTGTTCGAGGAAGAAGGAAAATCACTCAGCCTCCAGAGCCTCGCCATGCGCAACGGCGTGGAACACGACGCGCACCGCGCCATGGGGGACGTCCTGGCGACCTACGAGATGCTCCAGAAATACGCTCGCGAAATCCGAGAACTCTCCCCCGCCCTCCTCACCGTCCTGTCCCACGCCACGTCACAGGTGCAGTGGCCGGCCAAGGCATTCTTTCCATCCGTGAGTGAAGATGAAAAAGCCATCGATACGTTCTTCACTCCCAGCGTCTCGCCATCGATCCCGGACGACAAGGCACCAACCGACTCCCCTCTGCCCGAACTCACCAACCTCCTCGACGGACAACGCCCCTCCGTCCTGCACATGCGAGCACCTCTCTTGCATGACGCGGAGATCTTCGAAGCCTGCCGTTCCTGGTCCGTCGCGCATGGGAAGCCCATACGACTAGTCCTGACGGATTTCTCCGACGTCATCCTCTCTCGCATGCGGGACGACCCATCACTGCGCTCCGTGTCCCCCGAGTACGTCGTGGACCGGAATCGGTTGCAGGAATTCCTTTCCTCTCCCCAGTGGGAGAAGGACAAGTTCCTCTTCGCCGTGCGCCTCCTGCGCTGGTTATCATCGAGTGCGACAGGCAACACACGGGAACTTTCCCAGAAGCACCCCGAACGGCGCTATCTCTATGCCGTACTTCCGACCGAAGTCACAGCTACGACGGTTGTCCCTTCCCGCAGCCCTATCCGTATTTGCTCGCTCCGGGAATTCCTCGACCTCCCCTCCGACGACCTCCCGACCGTGGTAGTCGATGCCACCTTTCTCGACGAGGACCTCATCCGTGCGCGCACCGAGACCCTGACCATGCGGCGGACGATGGGCATCCTGCAGGCCGCGGAGGAAACGCTTGTCACCTCTTCGGAGCCCTTCCCTGACCCGGAGTTGAAATCCTGCCAGGAGAAAACGGCATTTTTCTTCGCCCACTTGGCGAATGCCCTGTCGCACTTCGAGGAAAAGGAAACCCGGCTGACGGACGGCATGCGCTCCGACCGCAAGATCGCCGAGAGCATCCTCCTTTCCCAAACGCTGGAGAAGGGCATCATGTCCATCCTCGAACGCAACGGCCCCAAGCTCTGCGCAGCCCTGAAGAAAGAGATGCGCGCCATCGCCACCATCCTCTCGGCCTACTCGCAGCCCTCCCCCCTCGATCGGGTGATCCTCTCTACGCGCGGCAGGGACGAGGGGTGTCTCCAGGTATGGCATGAGGGAAGTACCACGGTATCCGACGTCATGCGCAGTGCTATCATGGTAGCATCCCCTTCACGGGAAAATAATCCGGTGACGAAGGGCCTCTCGGGGATCTCCACCGTGGGTACGTGGAAGGAGGGCACCCTGGTCACCAAAGCAGCCCAGGATATCCGCCCCGACGCCAGCACCGCCTATGTGACGCAGCTCTCGGACTGGATGCGGGGACGACTTTCGCGAAATCAGAAGGGCACCATCTTCATCTTCGGCAATGGCAAGCTCCTCGAGCAGGTGGTCATGGGCCTCGAACCATTCCTGAAGGAAAAAGCGGTAAGCTACTGCGCGGAACGCCTGCAGGGCGGGGCGACTAAGGTCCGGGAATGGTACGAACGTAACCCGGATAACATCCTGTTCTGTACCACCGACTTCTTCCTGTCGCTTGATCCGACGAAGGTGACGGCCGATTCGTTCATCCTGCAAAAGTTGCCCTTCGGCGTGGAACGAACGATCATCCCCGGCATTCGCCCCGAAGCGGTCTTCATGTCCGTGACCCTGCCCAAGGGGCTCTACCGCTTCGAGCGGGTTTTGGAACAAATCCGCCTGATTCCCACTTCGGACAAGGAGCTCATCGTGCTCGATAACAAACTCCTGACGGATAAGGGATACGGGGAATCCTTCCGTGAAATGCTTCCGGCGGGTTGGAGTTCGGCACCCCTTGCAGAGATCGTGTGAAGAGTAGCGAGATATCCCGTTGATAGCACTGCTAAAGGAACGTACAATGCCCGCACATCTCCCACGCATATGACCCTCCAGACTACGGCCCCGCGCTCCATCGGCAACGCCACGCTCATCTATAAGACTGCCATGGGCCTCCTCGGCGGCCTGTCGGGAACGGTGGTCCTCCTGATGGTGGCCCTGATCGGGAACTGGCTCTCCCCCTCCCTGTTCGAAGGCTTCGATGCCGAGAGTGCACCCAAGAGTCCGCTGGTATTGTTCCTCGTGCTGGTCATGGTATTCCTGGGAACGATCATCGGGAACTCGATCTCCCTGACGCTCATGACCATTGTCGACCGTAAGAAGTACGCCAACCTGTCCACTCCCCTGACTCAGGGGTTCATGTTCAACCTGCTGATGTTCGTGTTCTCGATCCCGGTCTACCTCTTCCTGCAAAATGCGAGTCTCTCGACCATCTCGTTCGTCATCGGCATCCATCTGACGCTTACCGCGTTCATGAGTTCCCTGGTGATGGCAATCCTCTCCGCACGGCAGCATGTCCTGGCCACGTTGTATGGCAGTGCGTTCGCCAG
>CAYOUH010000091.1:3687-4021 GCA_964407085.1 uncultured Candidatus Peribacteria bacterium
TACCCTCGCCACGAGCCTGGTCAGCTTCATCCTCTTGGGAAACGGTCCCGCGAAGGCGCTCTTCGTCTTCCTCGTCTTCCCCATGACCTGGACCTTCCTCGGACTCTGCCAGAGCGCCGCCGAGATGATCTACCGCTGGGCCTACGACGTTTATGGTGTGGATTTCCTGAGTACGGCGGCAGTCTATGAAACCCGTCCAGTGAACGCCTCGGAACCCTCCGAGGAGAACGCTCCCGACGCCAGCCTACGATAATCGGGATAAGCGTGAAAAACGCCCGCGAATCGGCCTTCACGGCCTTGACTTGACGAAAGAACGGGGTAGAATCCATGCACT
>CAYOUH010000092.1:0-4020 GCA_964407085.1 uncultured Candidatus Peribacteria bacterium
CGGCAGCAGTGATCTCCCCCTTCAGCAAGAGTTTCACCGTATCCTGGATGGGAGACACCGTGAGCGGGATGGAGCGCTCTATGGCAGTCAGGCCGCTGGCCTCGCAGCGCACGTTGCCGGAAGCATCCTCGTCTTTCTCCCGATCATAGTAATACAACTTCACCGTACGCTTAGGCAATATCGCCGGATCGAAGGACACCGGGATACGCAGCTCGTCCGCATGCTCGGGTAGCCCGGAGGCATTGCTCTTCTCCAGGACCAGCGTGCCCGTAAGCGTCGTGGGCGCGACGAAGGGGATGGTAGCGCGGAACGGGACGAAATCCTCCGTCATCCACTCCCCCTCGGCTTGGGCATTGCTGATCCCCAAGGTTTTTCCGTTCGCATCCAGCAGGCGCACCGGGAACGATGCCTCGAAAAACCAGTTCCCCCGGGCTTCACCACTGACCGTGAGGGGGCTGCGTACAGGCTCGCCGAACGACGGGAACGTGACGCGGATCAACGGATGCGAAGGGGCCGCGGGACGTGCGGTGGGGGTAGTGGTCGGCGCCGGGGTGGCGGTGGGCAGGGCACTGAAGGTCGTCCCGGTTCCCGTGTAGTTAGTGCGCATAGGCGAGGGAACGACCTCGGATCCCATACGGCTAATGAACAGATACGCCCCCACGGCGATGGTGATGGTAGCGATGGCGGCCAGTACTACGGCGGTGCGGGTGTTCGATGACATATCGTGGGATGACGGTCCTTACCGAAGCGCGGTTATGGGAACACGGATGATTCTATCATCTCCCGCTTTCTTTTTTCCACGCCCGTCGGTATTCGAGGTGGACAGGTATAGTGCTCCGTCGGGACCTACCGTTACGGCTCTCAGTCTCCCCCACCGCTGGGGGAACAGCTCGCGCACCTTGGCTTTACCGTCCGATCCGATCGTGGCCTCGTACAGTGCCTCGCCCCTGAGTCCCACGAAATACGCCTTGTCACCGACGAAGGCGAGACCCGCCGGTGCCCATGTATCCTTGGCACCGGAATGCGCGGCACTTCCACGCATCCCCGCCTGGATTCCGTCTCCTTGGATCGTCGGCCAGCCGTAGTTGGCCCCCTTCTCGATCAGGTTCAGCTCGTCGTAGCCCGACACGGGAATGGAGCGTCCGTGTTCGGTCGCCCACAGCCTCCCCTGCCCGTCCCAGGCCAGTCCCTGCACGTTGCGGTGGCCATAGGAATAGGTCGCATTGCCGAACGGGTTATCGGAGGGAATCGACCCGTCGTCGTTGAGCCTCAGGATCTTCCCGGCCAACGAATTCCTGTCCTGCGCCGTAGCAGTGCGCTCGGCGTCGCCCGTCGCCACGTACAGCTTCCCGTCGGGACCGAAGGCGATACGCCCCCCGTCATGGTTGTTCGATCCGGGAATGCGTTCGATGATGACCTTCCGCTCCGAGAGTACATCATCCTCGAAGCGGTACCGTTCCACGCGGTTCGTGAGCCCTCCCCCATCCCGTGTCGTCAGGTAGAAATAGAGATACCGGTCGTCGGGGCAATCCGGATGCAGCGCCATGCGGCGCGCCAACGAGATGCAGCGCCATCCCGAGCAACCCGCCCTCGCCCACGTGGGCCACGCCGGCCACGGCGAGCGCCTTGCCGTCCGGCTTCACGCGCTTGACCGTCCCGCTCCGTTCGGTGACCAGCATGGCACCATCGGGCAGGAACACGATTTCCCAGGGGATGCTCAGGTTCTCTGCTACCGTCGTGACCTCCGTCGCCGGGCTGGACGCGGGCGAAGCATCCCCCGACCAAGCCGCGGTAGGGGCAGTGTTGGGTTCGTACACGGATGGACTTCCAGCCGTCTCCCAAAAAACCACCACAACTGACAAAACGATTACGAGAACGGAAACGCTAAGGCTAGCACGCTGCCATTTTGACATGCAACTTTGAATGGGAAGACGGGAAATAATCTGGGGAGGGGTTGACCTCCGACGGCGCGCGGCCGTTTCCGACTCGGGATGCCCATACTGGAAACCTCGTCTACGCCGTGCGCAATCGCACGGGTTTGAATGCTACCAATCCCAACGCCGCCGCCAATCCTGCTCCCCACAATGCGATTACCATCCTCCGCAATCCCGGATCGGCGTCATCGGCACTGGCCGCCTTGCGTCCCACGACCACGTACCCGGACTGGAACTTCCGTAGCGACAGCTCCTGGCGCACTCCCGGTGCCGGTTGCCACTCCGCGCCGTCCCATCCCTGCTCGGAAACGAAGGTAAACATTCCAGCGGGCATGGAGAGAACCTGTCCATTGAACGTCGCGGAGGAGGCGATGGTCTTGCCCGTCTGATCCGTGATCAGCACGTAGGACGAGCCCGCCTGGTTGATATCCACGATCTCTTCGCCGGAGAGGAAGTCCTGCGCCTGCTTTCCTGCGTCGAGCTCGCTCGCGATCTGTTGGGCGCGGGACGAGAGTGTGGCGGTACTGCTCGCCCCGGCGAAGCGCGGGACGAAGAAATACGCCGCCCCCGCGATGAGGGTTATGCCCAACGCAAAGGGGAACCACCTGGTCAAAACGTTACGGGTACGGGAAGTGCGTGCCATGGGGTCAAGATACGGGACCACTCTTCACCAACGCGCCCTACTGGTCAAGCCCCGACGCGCCGGATCGGCTGTGCTGTCAATCCTTTTTCCCCATGCGTACCGCCAGGAAAACCAGCACGAAGCTCGTGAGCAACGACGCTGCCCAACCCGCGGCAGTCAGCAGCAGGACGTTGCGCTCGCGGATATCGACTTCCTGCAGACTGCGTCCCACCGCTACGAACCCAGCCTTCGACTGCCGGACCACCAACGCTTGGCGCACGCCCGGCGCGGGCTCCCAGGTCAGGCGATCCTCTCCGCTTTTCTTCACGCTGTCGAACACTCCCGCCGGGATACTCGGCGTCACGCCGGAGAGCCGTCCGGACGAAATCACCAGCTTCCCCTCCCGATCGTAGATCATGACGTAGGGCGACAGGCTCTTGCCGATCTCCACGATGTTCGAGGAAATCAGGGCAGTGGGAGGCTGCTCCTTGTCCATCGCATCCGCCGCATCGATGGCCATCGCGACCTGCGGATCGTTCGCCTCCGAGCGCAGCACGTGCTGCATACTGCCAAAGATCACGCCCGACAGCAGCGTGATGGTCACAGCGAAAGGAACCCAAGCGAGAACGGCCTGCGTCAGCACGGAGCGATGGTGGTGGAAGAACATGGAAAAGGTCGGAAATGATACTGACATCCTTATACCCTCCCCTCGCCAAACCTCAACCGGAAAAACTTGTGCGCAGGGGGACGGACCGGTAATGATGGGATACTCCTGACCCCGTTCTCCCCATGATGACGAAGATCCCCGCGGACCGCCGGCATTTCGCCGACCACGGTTGGCTGAAGACGCACTACCTGTTTTCCTTCGCCGACTACCACGATCCCACGAACGTCAACTTCGGGACGCTGCGCGTGTTCAACGACGACGTGATAGCGGGGCATGCGGGATTCGGCGACCACGACCATGCCAACATGGAAATCGTGACCATCGTCCTGTCCGGGGAGCTGACCCATGGCGACAACATGGGCAACGGCGGGACGATCCGCGCCGGGGAGGTGCAGTACATGTCGGCAGGAACCGGGGTGACGCATTCCGAGAAGAACGCCGCGGATGGTCCGGTCCACCTGTACCAGATATGGATCATGCCCGACCGGGAGGACGAGGCGCCGCGCTACGCGCAAAAGGATTTCGCGCCGCTGCGCCAAAGCAACGCGCTCACTCCGGTAGCATCGGGCCAGGGACACGAGGGGGCGCTGGAGATCCGGACGGAAGCGACGATTTACCTGGGAGGATTGGAGGCGGGCCACGGGATAGACCACGTCATTGCGCGCGGCCGCGGGGCATTCGTCTACGTCACCGAGGGCGTATTGGACATCGATGGTACGACATTCGCCGCAGGCGACCAGGCACGCGTCACGCTCGAGGGATCCCTCACCGTCCACGCCCAGAGAAACGCCGAGTTC
>CAYOUH010000093.1:0-455 GCA_964407085.1 uncultured Candidatus Peribacteria bacterium
GGAAAGCAGTCGGTCGGCGTATTCGGTGATCTTGAGCATCCACTGGGATTTGAGCCGCTTCTCGACCGGCCCGCCGCAGCGCTCGCAGCGCCCTTGGATCACTTCCTCGTTGGCCAGGCCGATCTTGCAGTTGAGGCACCAGTTGATGGCGATCTCGGTCTTGTACGCCAACCCGTGCTTATACAGCTGCAGGAAGATCCACTGCGTCCATTTGTAGTACTCCGGGTCGGTCGTATCCACCGCGCGGTCCCAGTCGAACGCGAATCCGAGGGGTTTGGGCTGGTCGGTGAAGTGCGCAATGTTCTTCTGCGTCGTGATGGCAGGATGCGTCTTGGCCTTGACCGCGCCGTCCGACGTCTCAATGACCGTCTCCGGCGTGATCGGCTGGCCGCGATAGACCACGCCCTCCCACCCGAGAAGGACGGGATCCCACAGCGCCTCACCGAACTTGTCGC
>CAYOUH010000093.1:465-3999 GCA_964407085.1 uncultured Candidatus Peribacteria bacterium
GTAGTTCTCCGCCGGCAATCCGAACGCGTCGAACCCGATGGGGTAGAGCACGTCGTACCCTTCCATACGCCGCTTGCGCACGACGATATCCATAGCGGTATATGACCGCGGATGCCCCACGTGCAGGCCTTCCCCGCTCGGGTACGGGAACTCGATCAGGGCATAGAACTTTCCCCTGGATTCTGTCCTTCCCTTGCCAAGGGAAGGTGGCCGCAGGCCGGAAGGGTCTTCCGTCCGGAATGTCTTATTCTCTTCCCAATGCTTCCGCCATTTCGGTTCGATGGATTTGGGATCGTAGGAGGAAGCCATGTGTTGCGTGAAGGAATGGGCGGATTATACTGCGCCGGTCCCTCAGCATCAAGCGCCATGCGCGTTCTTCCGCTTTCTACCAACCTTTCGGAGCCCAACCTCGATCACGACGTCTTCGTATACCCCACCGATACCTGCTATGGCATCGGCTGCAGTGCACTCGATGAAACAGCTCTGAAACGCGTGTACGAAGCCAAGGGTCGGGATTTCAACAAGCCCGTAAACCTCATGGTCGATTCCCTGGAAATGATGGAGCACTATGGAGAACTTTCCCCGACCGCAGGAAAGCTGGCCGAGACGTTCCTGCCCGGGGATTTCACGCTCCTCCTGCCACGCAAGGATGTACTCCCATCCTTCGTGAATCCTGACCAAGAACTCATCGGCCTCCGCATCCCGGACCATACCTTCTGCCTCGCCCTCGTGGAAACCATAGGAGCACCGGTCGTGACCACCAGCGCGAACGTCGCCGGACAACCGGAGACCTATTCGTTGCCCGATATTCTCCAGGCTTTCGGCGAGGACAATACGAATATCGATCTCGTCTTCGATGGGGGAGTACTCAAGAAGAATCCTCCCTCCACGATCGTGAAGGTCATCGGGGATTCGTGGGAGATCGTACGGCAGGGGAGAATACGACCGGAAGATATAGAAAAAGCCCTCGCGTGAGGGCTTTTCAGGATTCGAATGGAAACCAGACTACTTGACCGCAGCCAGCATCTTTTCGAACACGGCCGGGTATTCGGCAGCGATGTTCGACAAGTTCTTGCGGTCGATGAGCATGTTCTTGGCCTTGGCCACGGCGACGAAGCGTCCGTAGGTCATCCCGGCGGCACGCAGGGCGGCGTTGAGGCGCACGATCCACAGGGCGCGGAACACGCGCTTCTTGAGCTTCCGGTCACGGTAGGCGTGCACCTTCGACCGCACGACGACCATCTTGGCCAAACGGTAGTTGGTACGGTTGCGGCCGCGCATTCCCTTGGCCTGGTCGAGGATTTTCTTGTGCGTCTTGTGCTTCGTGACGCCGCGCTTGATTCTGGTCATTTCGAGAGACGGTTAATGGTGGTACTTAGGCGTAGGGGAGGATCTTGCGCATCTGGCGCTCCTTGGTCTCGGACAGGATCTTGCCGGACGTGTTGCGGTTCGCACGCTTGGCCTTGCCCGACTTATTGATCAGCAAATGCTGCTTAGCACTCTTATAGACCTTGAGCTTGCCGGTGCCGGTGACGCGCACGCGCTTCTTGGCGGTGCTGGAGGATTTGAGCTTCATGGGAAGGGGAGAAATGAAAGGTTCGGTATTACTTCTTGATAGGGGTGAGCAGCATGAAGATCTTGTTGCCCTGCTTCTTGGCCGGTTCTTCGATGGTCGCGACGTCTTTGAGACCCTCCGCGAATTCCATGGTTTTCTGCTTGGCGAGATCGATATGGCTGTTTTCGCGGCCGCGCATGACGAGGAATACCCTCACCTTATCCTTATGCTCCAGGAAGCGCCGCGCTTGGCCGGCCTTCACCTGGATATCATGCTCGCCCGTCCCGACACCCAACCGCACGCTCTTCACTTCCGCCTGCTTCTGCAGCTTCTTCTGCTTCTGGTCGGCCTTGTTCTGCTTGTAGATGAACTTGCCGTAATCCATGATCCGGCACACCGGCGGATCGGCGCGACCGTCCAGCTCCACCAGGTCCAGTCCTTCATCCTTGGCTAATTCCAAGGCTTCTTGGAGGGGGATTTCCCGCACGCCTCCGCCTTCTTCTCCGATGAGCTTCACGGTGGCACTGCGGATCTGTTCGTTGAGTCTGTTCTTCTTTATACGCGTTGTGGGGAGGGATAAGTCGGAGGACAGTCTAGCGGTTTTCGCCCTGCGGTCAACGGAAAGTCGCTCCCGTTAGCTGCCAGGGAACAGGTCGAGGAAAATGTACCACGCATACCGGATAAGGCCCGGAATATGCTTCACCTTGAGCACCGTCCACGCCAGGCTTTTGCGCTTGTCCTTGCTGTCGCAGAACTGCAGGAGGAACGTATCCCGTTCGGCCTGGATGAGGTCGTACATGGCTCGGAACGTCCGATCCCGTTTCATACGGTCCCATACCCACCGGTACAGCACCTGCTTGCGGTAGTACTGCAGGAGACCGTTATGCCCATCCACCCGCTTGGAAAAAGATGCCAACGCGGAACGGTTCCCGGCCAAATATTCCCCGATGACGGCGGCGCCCTCCTTGCCAGATACGACCGCCCCCTTGATCCCGTCCGCCGCGAACGCCCCACAGAACCCTGCCGCATCACCGATGAGCAGCGTATGACCGCGATGGATATTTCTGAGCACTCCTCCGATGGGAATGCGGCTCGCGAACGCGTAGTCCGCCTTCACCTGGCCCGATTCGATCGTGAGCATGCCGAGTTCCCGGAGCTTCTCGGTGAACCGGTTCAGCAACCCGTCCGCATCGCGGTGATCCCGCATGTGCTTCGCCAGGCCGATCCGGAAACCCGGCTTCCCACCGATGCTGGTAGGCGAGAGCCACCCCCCGTATCCCAACGAGAATTCCCCGAACCAGTAGTGGTAGATCGTCTTCTCCGGACAGGGACCGAAACGGACCACGCCGGGGAAAACGCGTTCGATGCCGTACAGGAACTTGGCATTGCGCGAAAGGCCCGGAGTAAGCTGCGCGACCTTCGATCCTCCACCATCGGCCCCAACCACGAACCGAGCATGGACCGTGGATGTGATACCCTTGATGGTAAATGTCACCTCGGATCCTTCACCATCAGATCGCAGGGCCTCCAGCGTGGCACTGGTCGTTACGGTGACATTCGACGGCAGGCCCTCGGCCATCGCATGCACTAGGGCACGGGTATCGGTCTGGTAGATCCACGGCTCTCCCGTGTGGGAGAAGAAGGAGTCGCGTAAGCCCGGAGCAACAACGCCGATCGTGGTAATGGGATTCGTAATGTACCGATCCACGTCGAAGAAGCTCGCCATTTCCTGCCGCGTGTGCTCGGTGATGAGCCCCGTCGATTCCACGGTCGCTCCAGCTTGGGGCTTGCGCTCGATGATCAGGACTTTCAAATCCCGCGGCAAGTGGTACGCGCACGATAACCCCGCGAAACTCCCCCCGACAATGACGACATCGTACCTATCCACTGCAATTCGAAGAAAATGTCAGAACCACCAGTCTAATGGGATGGAGGACGTGGTCAACGAAAAGAGGACCGTCACCGAGTAAAATGTACCC
>CAYOUH010000094.1:0-3940 GCA_964407085.1 uncultured Candidatus Peribacteria bacterium
CATCGATACCGATAGCGCTCCGGCGCTGAAGGATCTCAACAAGATCCCGGACCAGTATGCCAAGCAGCCGATCGAGCAGATGCTGCGCCGCTTCATCGAACTGATGGGAGCGTATACGGGCGAGGTGGCGGATGCGGTCGCGGGCAGCGGACGCTGGACCGAGCGCGATGCGGATACCTTTGCTCGTCGGATCACCCTGCGTGACGAGGCCGGGGCGCAGGCGATGAAGGCGGCTAATGATCGGCTCAGTACCTTCGAGAATCCCGTGAACCTGTTCGCCATCGATCCCGCTACTACGCGAACTCTGTCCGATGCGAAGTCCGCGATCGATCGCATCCTCAGCGAGAACTCTCTTCCCCCCACCCTGCTGACTTCCGATGGGTTGTACGATGTCGCCGCCGAGGGATTGCTGTGGAGGACCTACCGCATCGCGGAGAAGTACCGTCACGTGTTGCAGGAGGACGTTTCGATTCCCATGGATGGGAAAGCACGCTCCCCCCTCTCGGGTGGCGGGTATGAGTCGGCGTACTTCGTGCTGGATGAAACCAGCCGCGACACGATCGCCATTCCTAGCCTGCAGGACGGGTTGTTCGCGGAGAGCGATGACGAGTTCGATGCGGCCAAGGAGCGCATCATCATGATCGAGAACCTGGCTAAGACCGACCTGGGAACGCGGGCAGCGCTCGCAGGATCGGGCATGTCAGCCATCGTGGCAGAGGCTACGAAAGATGCATGCGGCAGCTTCGAGGACGGGGTTCCCCTGCCGCAGTGGTTTCCGGCGATCATGTGCTGGCTGCGCAACCTCTTGCCGCCGAAGATCAACTTCAAGAACGACGGCCGGGGAAGCCAGTTCAGCTTGAAAGAAAACAAGCCCGTCTTCGATCCCGTGGTGGACGGTCCGACTTCGGAGGAGGTCGTGGGAGAAGTCGGCGCACTCGTTCCTACACCGACGTTCTTGCGGGTCGAGAATGTGGATGCGCTGCGCGTGGGCGGAGTCGAAACGCAAGTCAGCGTGGAGGTCCTCGACCAGCGGCACGAGCCGTTCGCGTACGATGGACCGGTATCCATGAGGACCACGCGCCTCACGTCACCATTCGGAATGGTTACCACTCCGACAGTGCAGGCCCAAGGAGGCCGCGCGCAATTCACCGTGCGGTCATCCGACCTGGCCGGCGAGTTGCATCTCATCGCCTCTATCAACGAAGACGTGCTAGGCATCGCGAGCATCCGGACGCATGCGGGTCAGGATGCGCGCGTGGCGGGTGACAGCCCCCTAGCACTCAATGCCCTATACGTGACGCTCGCCGGAGTCGATGCCGCTGCGCGGGACAGCAAGGTCGCCAATCGGATCCTCTACGGACCGGGTAAGACGCAGGCCGTGACCACCCTCATCGTTCCCGAACGGATGGGGACTCCCCTGCTGACCGTCGGACCCGATGGGGCGAGAGTTGCTCCGGATGCGGAAATCGAGGCCGACGTACGCGTCTCACCCTCTGCCCCACTGTCGATCCGGTTCGAAGATGGGAACCTCGGTACCACGGTGGCCGACGTGCGCTACGACCTGCCTCGCTCCGGGCGGGTGACCATCGGCTTCCTGCTCGCGGATACTACC
This sequence comes from uncultured Candidatus Peribacteria bacterium, assembly GCA_964407085.1. Taxonomy (GTDB): domain Bacteria; phylum Patescibacteriota; class Gracilibacteria; order JBDHUY01; family JBDHUY01; genus CAYOUH01. The sequence continues at coordinate 1,613 of CAYOUH010000094.1, forward strand.
GGGCTCGCGGTCCGTGACGTGTCGGAGGATGCGTACGCCTTCGTGATGGTGGGAAACGACGTGTCTATCACGAAGGATGGGCAAGCAGTGGGAACTATCCGGTCGGACGGGTCGATGGATCTTCCCGCTCCGTTGAAACTCGAAATGGCAGAAGAGATCGATGACCTGACGGCAGGAACGGAGTTGGAACTGATCGAAGGCGACCGCGTGCTGGCATCGGTCACGGTGCACTCAGCGACACTGCCGGTGAATGCCGCGACGGGACCGAACCAGGGAGCCGTGACGGTGACCGTACCGAGCAGATTGTATGATGCCAGGCGCAGCGGATCCTATCTCATCGTCAGCGATGCTTCGGAGAAGGATGAAACGCGCCATACCCACGCGAGCCTCAACAACCGCAGCGAGGAGGCGTGGACGGGATGGCGGGGGGATTTCATCAACGAGATCCTGTTCGCCGCCGGGAACAACGTCGGTGAAGCGGTGCGGCATAACGCCTCGGCGAGCGTCGTGACGCTGGGCGATCCGACCGTGGCGCTGGACAGCGGGAAGAACCAAGAGGTCGCGGGGTACGGCAAAGACGTCGGGGAAGTGGTGGCCGAGGTGCGTGACAGCCGCATCCTCCAGGTCGTCACTGCGGATTACAACCGCGACGGGTTTCCGGATATCCTCGTGCACCGAGAGGATGGGAATCTGCACCTGTACCAGAACTACAACCAGGGACGGTCCTACAAGGACATGGGTACGCTTATCGCCTTCGACCGCAAGGTGGCGAAGATCCTGCCCATGGACCTGGACGGCGACGGATGGGTCGACCTGCTCGCGCTGAATGATGACGGGACGCTGACGGCGTATGCGAATGCGTCGGCAGCCTACCAGGAAAAGGAATCCCCTATCGTGATCGATAAGGATCTGGCGCTCATCGATGCGGCGGACTTCGACGGGGATGGTCGGACGGATGTGGCGGCCATCGATGCCGCAGGTGTACTCAAGGTGTGGTTCGCCACGGGGAACGGATTCGAAAACCAAGCGGTGGTGATCGATATGCTTTCGGACGGACGGAACGTTTCGCTGGTAATAGAACGCACGGAGGGGGCGCGACCGAACATTCTGATCCCCCGTCCCGCGGAAGCGAAGCTCGTACGCTACTTCGCGATTGGCAACGGTCGGACCTTCGAAAAACGCGTGTCAGATATTCCCACGGCGACCGGCGATCCCACGTTCACCGACAACGACGGCAACGGCGTGCCCGACGAGTACGACGTGGACAACAACCGCGACGGGATACCCGACGCGGTGGAGCAGCAGGTGCGCGCAGCGATCAGTCCGAGCGGGCGTGGGAACCAGAGCGCCCCGTTTAACCTCGGCAGCCTGGCGGACAGCATCGACCGCCGCATCGACGACATCATGCAGAATCTGTGTCCGAAGAAGAGCGGCGGATGCCCGACGATCTTCGGGTACAACAAGGCCTTCTTCGCGCCGGGCTACAGCACGATCGTCGGCCCTCTGGGCAACAGCTGTATCCAGTCTCCCCTGCCAGAGCTCGGCAAACCGGTGATTTCGCTTCCCCCGATTGCCTCCCAGTTCCGCCTGTACGTCATGCCGACGCTGACGGGAGGCGTGGGAATCGCGGCGTGTTTCGGGCCGAAATTCTTCCCGGCGGTTCCTCCCGTGTCCCTGCAGTACGTCCCCCTGTTGGGCAACTGCTTCGTGCGCAGCTTCAACCCGCTGACCCAGGCTTGCAAGGGGCTCAACGTCCTGTACGACCAGCTGTGGAACGGAGCACGCGGGGCCCTGCGCGGGGCGGGAGGGGTCAGCCTGTTCCAGGTGGGCATCGCGGAGAAGGAGAAGCCGCAGCAGTTCGACAACGGCGTGTATACCGACAAGACCAAGAAGTTCAACAACGTGCGCCCGAAAGCGTTCCCTGCGTTCATCATGACGTGGGTCGAGCGGCAAGTGGAGGAGATCGCGACGAAACTGACCGACCTGCCAAGCATCACGCTGATCCTGCCGGAGTTCTCGGACACGTTCGTGGCCAAGGATCTCAAAGGCAACGAGCAGAAGCGCAAACAAGAGGTGAAGTACGTGGGCGATGCGCTCGATTACCTCAATTCCCTGCCGTTCCTCAATATCAAGGTCGAGGACGTGAACGTGAAGTATCCCGCGCTGCCCAAGAGCCAGATGAAGCTGATGAAGGGGTACTACGAGCAGTGGGTGAAGGATGCGGAGGAGGAACTGAAGTCCTTCCAAGCCCGAGCCGACGTGGCTGCGTGCCTGAAGGGTGATACGGTGGTAACGGGAACGGGGGCCACGATCGGGGATTGTTCTATC
>CAYOUH010000095.1:0-464 GCA_964407085.1 uncultured Candidatus Peribacteria bacterium
CTCGGTTAAATATGGCTTAGAGAACGGGAGAGGGTTCCTAGGGCTTGATATGGAACAATACGGATCTGTGGTGGAGATCGGAGGCGGCCCCGGCCCCTTCAGTAGGGGGGTGAAAGCCCAAAATCCCAGGCAGAAGGCCTATGTTATGGACCTCGCCGATAGCCAAGTCCTGAAAGAGGCCTTGGCACGGGAGAGCATAGACTATCGGGCAGGAAACATCTTGTCTGGCAAAGATGCGAGGAGGCTGGTGAATATAGGCAAGAGAAGCAAAGAAAAGCCGCCCTTCTATGTCATGAGCTACTTCCTGGACCGCGTTCCGGACCAGAAGCTTGCCTTGGCGAATTTTGCGAAGGTACTCGAAAGCACCGGCGGAGACGGGTTAGTAACAGTGTGCCTCCCCGCGCATGAGAGCAAGTTCGTGAAGTTCAAACGTGAGGATTGGCTGACGACGAGCGGAAATGATC
>CAYOUH010000095.1:474-3896 GCA_964407085.1 uncultured Candidatus Peribacteria bacterium
GGAAGCACTGACGGAATACTGCCGCGGATTGGGTCTCACCATCGGAGAAATCGGGATAACGACCCATGCCGGAACGAGTGTGGATGGGTATGAGCGGATACCAGCGTATTGCTTCCGCGTCTATTCCAAACGGTCTGGTAACCAGCCTAAACGCCCAGAAAATGCATAGGATCAGCTCAGCCCACGACGACTGGCTCGTTCCCTGGTTTAGGCGCTTCGAGCACGAAGACTTGCCCAATGAGCATAGTAGGTACCACAGCTTGGGCGGTATGTGGCAGCATTCCGTCCTGTCCCGCCTGACACAGTTCGGCATCACCGAAGGAGACCTCTATTCGGAAGGCGTCGAGGACCTTTCCTTACTGAGGAGTGACCAATATGATCGTTTGGTGGGCATCGCCCTACGTCGCCATTTCGACGTGGCCATGGTCTCTGTCTTTGCCCGCTATGGTAGTGATCTCATCGTCCCCGAACTGGCGGACAAGATGCTTTTCGCCAGGCTCCTAGCTGACCGTTATGCCGGTTTGGGGATTCCGATCATTCGCGCACCCGGTGATCTGGATGGATCCTCGCCATCCATTCTCCTGTGCCTGGAGGGAGCGGACGTGATCGACGAGGTGTCCGATGTCGACACGCTCTTCGACATGGGCATCCGCTGCATCGCCCTGCAGTACGGCCATGACAACCTGGTGTCCCTCGATGGAGGACTGACTCCACTGGGCAGGCAGGTCGTGGAGCGGATCTTCGCCAAGCGCATGATCGTGGATCTGGCGCATTCCGCCCCCGGGGTCCGTCACGACATCCTCAACCTGGCCGAAGCAACGGAAAACGGCCATCGCGTCTTCTACACCCATGGAGGGACGCTCGAGAGCATGCTGTGTGATCCGACACAATCCGATTACGCGGAGAAGCGGGGCATCACCCCGTCCGAAATCGCGCGTATCTGCCGCCTCGACGGCCTGGTAGCCTTTGGGGGTACGCGGCCATTCCACACGGGTGCGGCCCACCTGGCCAAGACGATCGCCAGCGTGGCAAATCTCGAGAACGGGATCGCCAGTGTGGCCATAGGAACAGACTTCGGCGGGGTGGCGCCCCAAGAGCTTACGGATGTCGGCAGTATCCCCGATTTGGGCCTCTTGATGGGGTATCTGGCGAACGAATACGGCTTCGATCCTCCCGCCCTGGAGAAGGTCATGCGGACGAACGTCCGGGAAAAGGTGCGCAGGGGCTTGGTATAACTCTGGTAACGTTTCCATGGCGTCATCGTCATGGTATAAAAGCCCCATGCTCCTTTCCGGCACCACAGTCGCGGCTGAGGTTTGCGCCCGAATCAAATCTGAGATCGCTTCAAGCGGGGATAAGCCCGTCCTGGCCATCATCCTCATCGGCGACCATGCCCCGTCCCGGCGCTACGTGACGCGCAAGATGGAGCGCTCTGCCGAGGTAGGAATTGGGACGAAGCTCTTCGAGTACCCGGCGGACATTACCGAAGACCTGATCCTCTCGAAGATCGCCGCCATAAACGCCGATCCGGGGATCCATGGCCTCATCGTGCAGCTCCCCCTCCCGCCCCAAATCGACCGGCAGAAGCTCATCGAGGCCATCGATCCATCCAAGGATGTGGATGGCTTCCATCCGCTCAATGTCGGCCGCATGTTCGTGGGGGAGCCGTCGCTCACCTGTGCCACACCGACAGGGGTCATGCGGCTCCTGGACCACTATGGAATCATCGTGGAGGGCAAGCATGCGGTTGTGGTGGGCCGCAGCAATATCGTCGGAAAGCCTATGGCTCTGATGCTCATCAACCGCGGCGCCACGGTCACTTCGTGCAACAGCAAAACGCTCGACCTTCCCTCCATCACCCGCCAGGCTGACATCCTCATCAGCGCCACAGGTCGGGCACGGGGGATCACTGCCGATATGGTCCGGGACGGCGCGGTCGTGGTCGACATCGGCCAGTCCTTCATCGGCGATGACCTCTATGGCGACATCGACTTCGAGCCGGTTTCCCTTAAATCTTCGGCCATCACGCCCACTCCGGGCGGCGTTGGCCCCATGACCATCGCCATGCTGCTCGAAAACACGTGGAAGGCGTGGAAAAATAGTGTCCTTTAAGGTAGGATGAAGGGAAATCATCCGCTCTATGGAAAGGGAAAAAACGACAATCGGCCGACTTATTGGGGTCGGAAACAGGCTTCTTCGAACGGCAGGAACGGGAATAGGGAAGCGAACCCGTCGCGTGGTTGATTCGGTGCGGTATAGGATTGAGCGGATGAACGATCCCCTGGTTAAGCTTGTCAATAAACTCGAAAGAATAAGAAAAACGGTCGATCCGGCCATTTCCTACTATCTCGAAGCTCACCCGAATCGAACGTTAGCTCAAGTCAATCTCTATGCGGAATGGGCATCCGGGGCTATGGAGCTCGCCTCAGGGTCGCCCCCCGAGCTGAAAATCAACTGCGATGCGTACGTTGCCACGGCCCTGAAGGAGTTGGACCAGGCCCTGATCGCTTATCTGAAACAAGTCAAAAATCCCCAAACGGAGGTGATCAACGGTATTCATGAGTGGATAAAAGACGGGTGGGAAACAACTCAGGTTGCCGACTTGTGCTCTTTCATTGAGAAGGTTGTCCAAAAGATCCAAACGGAAGCAGTGTCCCGTGATGCTGTAAGGAAAGACCTACAGGGAAAAGGGTCTTGAGCTGGATATCTCTTGAACCGTTTTCCCTAAAGAGCATTTTCCGCCTACGCCTCCACCAACTGCTGGGCATCGGTTTCCTCCTTTTCGCCGACTCCCGATTGGACGAGAGACATGTTCGCCACAGTGTCGCCGTCGGAAAGCCGCATCACGAAGACTCCCTGGGTCACGCGACCGCGGAGCGGGATGGACTGCAGGGGAACGCGGATGATCTGTCCGGAGCGGGCGATGACCAGCAGGTCGCCCTCCACGTCCTTGCCGTAGATCGCCACAGAGACGATCTTGCCCGTTTTGGGCGTCAACTGGGCGACCTTCACGCCGGATCCGCCACGCGACTGCAGGCGGTATTCCTCGATCGGAGTCTTCTTGCCGAGTCCCTTCTCCGTCAGTAGGTAGACGAGTTGCCCCTTGATTTCGGTCGGAACCACGTCGGCCTTGACCAGGATGTCATTGCCCTTCAGCCGCATGCCGCGTACGCCGCTGGCGCTGCGTCCCATCGGCCGCACGTCCTTTTCCGCGAAACGCACGCTCATGCCCTGCTCGCTGACCAGGATGATCTCGTCGTTGCCGTTGGTGATGGCGGTCTGCAGGAGCTCGTCCCCATCGCGCAGCTTGACCGCGATGATGCCGTTGCTGCGGATGTTCTTGAAGTCCTCGAGCGCGGTCTTCTTGACCACGCCCTGCTTGGTCGTGATGGACAGGAACTTGCCCACCGACGTCGAGGGAT
>CAYOUH010000096.1:0-1300 GCA_964407085.1 uncultured Candidatus Peribacteria bacterium
GGGGCCTGCATTGGGGAGATTGTTATTCTGGACCAGATCGATGATGATCCAGGAATAGCGGTCCCTGATAAGCCTATCGACAGCCTCGCGATATTGGCCTTCCAAATAGGGCTTCTCTTCCTGCTTGGCTTGGACCAGTTCGGTTCGTAGGATCGGCAGGGACCGAGCCAACTCATCCGCTTGTTGCATGGTAAGTTTTCCTACTCCCAGGAGCTTGGCAACGGCCAACGAAACCCCTGCCACTAATGCCGTTCCCACTGTGAGCTTTAGAAAGTTTCTCCGTCCCGGGGATGAGGGAGCGTTTTCGGCAGGGTGATTGGACATGGGTGATGGTTTTGTAATGAATGGTGATACAAACTTGGTTTCAAACCTTTAGATACGTTCGTAAGGGCATCGTCTAATTGTACTTTTCCGTGCGCTGCTTTGCAAAACCCCCTCCCCTGGGGTAAGCTCTCCGCGCTTCGTCTCCCCCTTTCCCTTGTCCCCCGAAGAGCTCAAGAAAACCTGGCAACAAGCGCTGCTCAAGCTCAGTGTCACGATCCCCCGATCGAGCTTCATCACGTGGTTCCGACATACCGCCCTACTGAGCGCGGAAGCGGGGAAGGCCGTGGTAGCAGCCTCGACGGTCCAGCGGCGCGACATGCTCGCTCGGCAGTACGAGAAGGAGGTCGTCGCGGCGTTAAAAGAAGTCCTCCCCGAAACCGAGGAAGTCCTGTTCGAAGTCGATGGCTACCTGCATGATGAGGATGAGCGCGTGGTGGACGTCCTGAAGCTGTCGAAGGAGCAGGGGAAAAAGGCCGAGGAGCGCGAAGTCACCATCCTGCCAGGCGTGACGAGCAAGGTGCTCAACCCCAAGCACACGCTGGATAATTTCGTCGTCGGACCCGACAACCAGCTCGCCCACGCGGCAGCCAGCGCAGCGGGGCATAAGCCGGGAGAGGCATACAACCCCTTGTTCATCTACGGCAACGTGGGATTGGGTAAGACGCACTTGCTGCAGGCCATCGGCAACGAGGTGCTCAAGAGATCGCCGCGCAAGGTCGTGGTCTACACGACGTCCGAAGGCTTCACCAACGAGTTCGTCGACGCTATCCGCGGGAGGAAGACCGAAAAGCTGAGAGAAAAGTACCGCAAGATCGACGTACTCATTATGGACGACGTGCAGTTCCTGGCGGGCAAGGAGCAGACCCAGATCGAGCTGTTCCACACGTTCAACACGCTGTACGAGATGAAGAAGCAGATCGTGCTCTCGAGCGACCGGCCGCCGGAGGCGATGGAAAGGCTCTCCAGCCGCCTGCGC
>CAYOUH010000096.1:1310-3870 GCA_964407085.1 uncultured Candidatus Peribacteria bacterium
GACCGGCCGCCGAAAGAACTGGACCTGCTGGAACCGCGGCTGCGGTCACGGTTCGAATGGGGCATGATCGTGGACATCGGGTTCCCGGACGTCGAGACGCGTACGGCTATCCTGCAGCAGAAGTGCCAGGAACGAGGTGTATTCATTTCCCCCGAAGTGCTTTCGTTCATCGCCAGCAACGTGCAGGAGAGCATCCGCGAGCTCGAAGGCGTACTCAACCAGGCCATAGCGAATTTCGAGCTGCGCAACATGACCCCGACGGTGGGGAACATCGCCCCAATGCTCAAAAAGCTCTATCCGCGAACCAAGCTCGTCGGGACGGGGGAAGAGCCGCAAGAAGTCCGTAGTGTCGCGGGGGTGATCGGGCGCGTGGCGGAGTACTACCATCTCACCAGCGAGGACCTGACCGGGGACAACCGCCGCTCCGACGTCTCCACCGCCCGCCAGGTCGCGATGTACATCGCGAAGAAGCACCTGAAGCTGACCTACCAGAATATCGGTGAGGCCTTCGGGAAGCGCATCCACACGACCGTCATGCACTCCGTCGATAAGATCGCTAAGGAGATGCCGAAGAATGCCCAACTGGAACGGGACGTGAACGCCCTCGTCGCGGAATTGGGCATGAAGGGCTCATCGTGAGCGGCGAAGACGCACTGTGGAGCTACAGGGACAAAGGAGGTGACAAAACTCCGTATTATTTCGTGGTTCTATTTCCTGAGGGAAGAATCGCTTGCCGGATGGGGGTTTTCGACTACATTTACGATGCTTTCCCGTTTTCCGCTTCCTCTTTCCCGTTTCCATGCCCTACTACAGCCGCCGGATGCGCCGCACCCGCAACTCGTTTCCCATCATTCCCGTTATCGCCGTGATCATCGTGATCATCGCCGCGGCATTCCTCACCTATGCCTTGTGGCCGGAGGGGAACACCGTCCCGAACGCGCCCGCCCCAGTGGCCCAGTTCATGCTGACCGAAGGCAAGGCGCGCATCACGCTCGCGGGGGGGATCGAGACCACCGTCGAGCCATCACAGACCCCGACGCAGCTCAATGTCGGAGAGTCCGTGGAGGCCTTGGGAAATACCCGCATGGACGTATTCTTCCAAAATGGATCAAGTGTGAAGCTGGATAATAACTCCGCCATGAAGATCTTGTCCGCCCCTGGCGTACAGGGAGCGACCGGGGCGTCCGCCGAACTCGTGAAGGGTAACGCGTGGGTCAAGACCACGGGAACGGCCGGTGCAAAACTGATCATGCGGGGACGGATTTCGGAAGTCACCGTGAATGACGGTTCCATGACCTCCGTCGCACGCAACGGGTTCTCGGATACCTACCGCGGGATCCAGGGCAGCGGCCTGGTCCGCGTGTTCGATACCAACGGTGGCGGAGTCCTGACCGAAGCTACCTTGGCCCTCGGCCAGCAGATGACCATTACGGATACCGTTCTCGCTGACCTGCGGTCGAACAAGCCCGTCCAGCTGGCACAGCTCATCGATGCCGATTTCCGCACCTCGGATTGGTATGTCGCGAATATGGGTAGCGACGCGGGCACTGTGAGTGGCAATTCGAACGGAAACGCGAATACCAACTCCCCGGCTTCACCAGCTCCCGAGAGCCAGGGCGGCCCCACGGTCACCATCGTCACGCCGCGCGAGGGTGCAACGCTGAGTTCCCCCACGGTCACCATCACCGGTACGGCCTCGAGCGATGCGGTCAAGGTCGTGGTCAACGATTACGCCCTGCTCAAGTACGTTCCCGGAACGACGAACTGGACGTACCTGGCTTCTCCGGGGAATGGCAACTTGCTCAAAGGAGAGAACATCTACACGGTCTATGCCCTAGACAAGGACGGCAAGCGCGGCGAGACCATCACCCTGAGCATCAACTATACTGGCAACGCCACTGCGGCGACCGACGCCCCGGGCGCGCTCAAGGCCCCCACCATCAACGGACAGAAGACCTTTACGACCGGAGAGGCTAAATACCTCATCACCGGGACGGTACCCTCCACCGCGACGAAGGTCGTGGTCAACGGGTTCGTCTTGCAGAAGTACGTCCCCGGTTCGGGTACGTGGAGCTACACCGCTTCTCTCGACATCGGCACGATGAAGAGCGGCGTGAACGTGTATACGGTCTACTACGTCGACAAGGCGGGAACCAAGCCCGCGGCCGCGACCATGCAGATCACGTACAAGAAAGGCGCCACGGGAACCGGAGCGAACGTGCCGGGGTAAATTGTTACACAATCAAGACAATGGCTTTCATTGGCTTCGACTAACTACCCTCGGAAGTTTCGGGGTAGACGGTTTTTTCAGGGCGATACCTTACGTTTCCCTGTTGAGTTGGAAGATTAACGATCACCCTGAGATGATTCGCAATCCGTTGAAGAAGTCCACTTACACGTTTCTGAGCGTCCGGGGAAGAATAGCGTTCATGATTGTTCACTTTTAATTTAAGAACGCCATCCACGGAATCATACTTATCAAGCTCAAGGCCCTCTTCGCCAAGCCATTCAACGTAGTGATCGTACTGCACCGGCGCCACCTTCCCATTGTAAACACCAA
>CAYOUH010000097.1:0-3656 GCA_964407085.1 uncultured Candidatus Peribacteria bacterium
CGAAGCCGAGGTAGGCGAACTCATTGATCGGGAACCCGCTGCCCATGATGGCCGTTAGGAACGCCGAAGCACCGGGAATGGGAACGATCTTCACGCCCGCTTCCGCCGCCCGCCCGATGAGCTCCGATCCGGGATCAGAGATGCCTGGCGTGCCGGCATCCGTCACGAGGCAGACGTGCTTGTTTTCTTGAAGTTGAGCAAGAACTTCCTCCAAGCGCCTCCCCCCGGATTGGGCATGGAAGGAGAGCAAAGGCTTCTTCATCTCCAAATGCTGCAGCAACCGTCCTGTCACGCGCGTATCTTCGCACACGACCAGGTCGCAGGAGCGCAGCGTCTCGATGGCACGGAGCGTGATGTCCCCCAGGTTCCCTATGGGTGTGGCGACGACGGAGAGCATGCTCAGATCAGTGGAAAAACGGGACTCGCTATTCCTTCTTCCCGTATATCCCGTATTCTATACGCCGTTTACGGACAAGCAATGAACACGATCGTCGACGGGCTCCTGCTCAACTACGAACAAACAGGCACGGGACCGGATCTCGTCATTCTCCACGGATGGGGCCGGTCTGTAGGGGAATGGCGGCTTACCGCAGAACGCTATGCCGGTCGCTATCGCGTCACGCTCCTCGATCTGCCGGGATTCGGAGCGTCCGAGGTCCCCCATCGGGAACTGACGATTCATGATTACGCCGAGATCACGGCCACGTTCCTAGGGAAGGTGGGAATTAAAGAATGTATCCTCCTCGGGCATTCCCTGGGAGGACGGATCGGGACCATCCTGGCGGCCACCCAGCCGGAGATCATCGAGAAACTCCTGCTCGTCGACAGTGCCGGGGTAGAGCGGAAGTCGCCCTCCGTGCGCATCAAGCGCGCGATCGTGACCATGGCAAAGATGCTCGGACTGCACCACGTCCTCCCACGCGGGTTCCGGGATTTCTTCTCCAGCAGCGACTACCGCAGCGCATTGCCAGCCATGAAGAAAACCTTCGCCAACATCGTGCATGAAGATCTCACGCGATTCTTCCCCCAGGTCGCCTGCCCGACACTGGTCGTGTGGGGCAGCCATGATCGCGTCCTGCCCGTCACCTATACGAAGGTGTACGCACGGCTGGTGAAGGACTGTACCGTGCGTATCGTCTACGAAGCCGGACACGATCCGCATATCGACGACCCCGCCCAGTTCTTCGCGATCACCGACGAATTCCTCCTATCCTCCTATTCCTGAGCGCAGCGAAGGATCCCCCTCCCCGTCCCTACGATCCCCGCGAATGGCCTACGAAAAATGAATCCCCTCTCCATCCTCATTCCCTGGCGCCTGCAGCTCACCGTCCTCCAGCAGGAACACTACGAGATCGGACGGTTCGTGCGGTGGATTTTCGCCCACTTCTTCGAACGGCGACTGCCGCAGAAGAAGAAATTGGTGTGGACGAGAAAGGTCGCTATCCTTTCCCTCGCGTCCACCCTGCTCATCACCGCCAGCTTTTCTTTACTTGTCCTGCGGCTCGGAGCCTGGGGAACCATCCCCGGAATCCTCTTGGCAAGCCAACCCTGGATCGCGTTCGTCATCGTCCAGACCCTCCTGCTTCCCGTGGAGACTACGAAGAAGAAGGGACTAATTGAAGCCGCGAAGCGCAAACTGGCATCGTTCCCGAACGTGAAGGTCGTGGGGATCGCTGGATCGTATGGGAAGACGTCCATGAAGACGATCCTCGCCCACCTGCTCAAGGGTTGGAAGAAGGTACTGGAAACTCCCCTCTCGCACAACGTCCCCTTAGGTATTGCCCAGGTGATCGATCTGGATCTCACGGGCAAGTACGATTTCTTCGTGGTGGAAATGGGCGAGTTTTACCACGGGGACATCCGGGAGCTCTGCGAAATGGTGCAGCCGCGGGCGGGTATGATCACGGGGCTCAACAGCCAGCACGCCGAGCGCCTCGGGACGATCGAACAGGCGGGAGGAACACTGTTCGAACTGGCCGATTTCCTCTTACCCCGGAACAAGCCCGTGTACGTCAACGGCGAGGATGGGAACATTGTCTCCTTCGTCCGTTCCCACGGCTTGGAAGGCAAGGTGAATCCCTACGGCTCGGCGATTTCGACCCTGCGTGCTGAGCATATCCGCTTCACGGACGAAGGAACGTCGTTCACGCTCCAGGTGGAAGGAGGAAAGCACGATGTCACCATCCCCCTCCTCGGTGCTGGCCAGGTCACGAACATCCTAGGAGCGTTGGAGATGGCCATGAGACTCGGTGCTCCGCTCGACCATCTCCTCAAACGATTAGAAACGCTGCCCCAGGTGCCGCATAGGCTGGAGAGGAAGACGTGGGACAACGGCCTCCTCCTCATCGACGACGCATACAACAGCAACGTGGACGGTTTCCGCCAGGCGCTGGACGTCCTGTCGAAGTTGCCGCGCTCAAACAAGATCCTCGTGACGCCGGGCATCATCGAGCTCGGTGATCAAACGAAGGCCATTCATCAAGAATTGGGCAAGCTCGCGGACGAAGTGTGCAGCTTGGTTATCCTGGTCGGCCATTCAGATAGGACGGAGGCCCTCGGTGAAACGCTTCATACCGGGAAGAAACGCTGGATCGGAGACATCCGGGAACTCTGGACCATCCTGCCCGAGATCTGCCCCGATCCGAAAGATGCCGTCGTGCTCCTCGAAAACGACCTGCCCGAGAGCGCTATGTGAGAAGCGAGCTTACTTAGCTAAAACGACTCCTTTTAACCTTGGGTTTCTGGCCTTTTTTTGCGCTCCCCACTTTTTTAGTCGTCCTATTCTTGGGCAGTGTATACCCAAAGTCTTTTTCCCATCGACCCTCTCGCCCCTCTTGGCGCACAGTTTGTTCCAACCTCCTTCTCGTATGTTTTCTTACATTATCAGTCGTGTGGGGACTTTTTAGCGTAGATACCCCGTGCGCTATCCCCCCCTCCAGCTTTCGATCTGCTTTCTGGTCCTCAGTAAGTTCTGTCTTTTTCATTTGTTTGTTTATTTAGGGATTTAAAACACTTAGATTATACAATTTTTTTATAATTCTGTGAATTTTTCACCCCTTGTTTATGTCATCCATGCGAATATATTAACTGCAACATTAAACTGTACATGAAAACTGTAGCTGTATTCTTCGGGGGACGTTCGACGGAGCATGACGTCTCCATCATCACAGGCTTAGCCTCGGTCATCAAGCCCCTGGAGGAAAGCGGCAACTACAAGGTGGAAGCGGTCTACATCGGGCGCGATGGGCGGTGGTATTGGGACGACAGGTTGAAGGACATCAAGCTGTACCAGGGTGCGGGATTGGAGGACTTCCTGCGGAAGGCTCCGACCGTCCAGGTGCAGTTCGATGGAGGACTGACATTGACGAAGACTGGAGGACTGACGGGGCGGAAGATCGCGCGGCAGATCGACATCGCCTTTCCCGCCATGCACGGCACGTACGGCGAGGACGGGACGCTGATGGGCGTGCTGCGCATGGGGAACATCCCCTTCGTCGGCTGCGACCTGGAGGCCAGCGCGATCGCCATGAATAAGCTCCTCACCCACAGTGTCTGTGCCGCGGCGGGGATCGATAGCCACAAATATGTCGGCTTCGGGCGAGAAGAGTTCCTTCACGATCCACAGGGAATCATAAGAACGATCGAGAAAACATTCG
>CAYOUH010000098.1:0-3592 GCA_964407085.1 uncultured Candidatus Peribacteria bacterium
AGGCTAGGGCGGAGACGAGGCCGAAGGCGGCCGTGACGAGCTGCGTCATGGTATTGAGCACGGCATGGCGCGTCTTGTTCACGCTGTCCGTCATACGGACGATCGGGCTGGGCTTGGCCGCGGGAGCGGACTTCGCGGAGAGCGAGGAGCCTAGCACCTTTTTGGTGACGGTTTTCTTCACGGTAGGCATAGGGGTGTGAAAGGGATAAGGTGAAATAGCGTTCTGAGGAGTAGGAAGGCGATCGCGATTGGTATAATAGGATCGCGCGAATGGTATCCTGTAACCGACAGTATGCAACCGGATCGGCCCTAACCGAACCAAATATGCTTGCGCAAGCGCGAAAAATCGTTTCCCTCTTGCAAAGGAATGGCCACGTGGCCTACTTCGCGGGAGGGTCAGTGCGCGACATGCTGCTCGGACGCAAACCCAAGGACGTGGACATCGTGACGAGCGCGACGCCCGATGAAGTCGAGGCTCTCTTCCCCCGTACGGTGCCTGTGGGGAAGCAGTTCGGTGTGGTCCTAGTTCTGTGGCAGGGGAAGCCCTACGAGGTGGCGACGTTCCGTAGTGATAGCAAGGAGGGGGACGGCCGCCGACCGAAAGAGGTGACTTTTACTGGGGCGGAAGAAGACGCCCAGCGGCGAGACTTCACGATCAATGGGATGTTCTATGATCCCGTCACGGACAAGGTGCTCGACTATGTCGGAGGGAAGAACGACCTGCACGAAAAGCTGGTGCATTTCATCGGGGATCCGGATGAGCGTATCGCCGAAGACCATCTGCGGATCCTGCGGGCCGTGCGCATGGTGCACCAGATCGGGGGGCAGTACCATCCGGCGACGTACCAGGCGCTCAAGCGCAATGCCGCGATGGTGAAGGATATTTCCGCCGAACGCGTGCGTGATGAACTCAATAAGATGCTTCTGCTCCCTTCGCGCGCCGGGGCGTTCGAGGACCTGTTCGAACTCGGGATCCTGGACCAGATCCTGCCCGAACTCTCCGCTATGAAGGGCGTTGCCCAGCCCATGCGATATCACCGCGAGGGTTGTGTGTGGAACCATGCCATGCGATCACTCCATACATTGCCTGGCAAAAACCATTCGCTCCCATTCCTGTGGGCCGTGCTGCTGCACGACGTAGGGAAGCCTGAGACGTTCGCTGTGGCGGAGCGTGTGCTCTGCGATGGGCATGCCGAGCGGGGAGGCGAAATCGCGAAGCGGATCACAGCGCGTCTCAAATTCCCGAATGCCGAAGCGGATGAGATCGTGTGGCTGGTGAGCCACCACATGATGACGCTCTTCGTGCTGAAGATGCCCAAGGACAAGAAGGTCAAATGGATCACGCATCCGTACTTCAAGCACCTGTTGGCCCTCCTGCGGGCTGACGCGATGGGAACGGTCCCGGCGGAACTGTCCCTGTACCGGCGGCTTCGGAAGCTGGCCCAGGAAACGATCAAGAAGCTGCCCCCGGTCCTGCCGAAGCTCATCACAGGCACGGAAGTCATTGAGCTGACGGGACTGCGACCTGGCAAGGAAGTGGGGAAGGTGATTGAGAAGATCGAGCGCTTGCAGCTCAAGGGCAAGATCCGGACGCGAAACCAAGCGCGCAAGATCGTGATCGCGTCAGAGGTCGTCGCGCCGTTAAAAAAGAGCGTGGGGCGGGTGATGAAGGCCCGGTAATCGCGCTATTCCCTTGATAACGGGCCGGTAACCCGTATTTTTGGCGCATGGCAAACGAACGACCGACCTGGGACGAATACTTCCTGGACATCATGGATGCGGTAGCGAAGCGGTCGACCTGCGATCGCGGACGGCCGTCGTGCGTGATCGCGAAGGATAAGCGGATCCTGTCGACCGGGTACGCCGGATCGCCGATCGGACTGCTGCACTGTGACGATGCTGGCCACGAGCTGCACACGGTGATCGATGCCGAGGGGAACAAGACCGAGCACTGCATCCGGACCGTGCATGCGGAACTCAACGCCATCGTGCATGCCGCGAAGTTCGGTATTCCCCTGGCAGGGTCAACGCTGTATTGCAACATGACGCCCTGCTACACCTGTGCGAAGACGATCATTAACGCCGGGATCGTGCGCGTCGTGGCGAAGATGGACTATCAGAAGGGTCAGCGTTCACGCGAAGTGTTCGCCGAAGCCGGTGTGGAATTCGAAGTGGTCAATCCTGAGATCCAACCCTACGGTGACCGATAACCCATTCCCATGATCGACCTCAAACAACTCCAGAAGGACGCATACCAGAACAAGCTGGACAAGGGATTCAACGTGACGGACGTGGCGGAAGAGTTCTGCCGGGCGCATGAGGAACTGTCCGAAGCGTTCAAGAAGTACCACCGTGATGAGGAGGGAGTGGCCGAGGAGCTGGCCGACGTGGCGATCTTCCTGCTGGGCATGTCGGAAATCCTGGGGTACGACCTGGAGGCGGAGATCACGAAGAAGATGGAAACGAACCGCAGCCGGCAGTACGAGAAGAAGCTCAATCACAAAGGGAAACCGGTATTTATCCGGGTGAAGACAGAGCTCGATCCGTAGGGAGCAGGGTCAGTGTCAAATCCCCCATGACAACTCGGAATCCGGCCAAGAGATCTCTTAATGCGGTGACTTCCTAAATAGTATGGACTACAAGATTCTCTTAGGAACACTTGCCATGATGTTTTCTGTGGCTGGATTCGTACCATATACCATAGGAATGGTACGCGGAATCAACAAGCCGCACGCTTTTACCTGGCTCATTTGGTCTGTGACTACCTGCGGATTGTTCAGTGCCCAGATAGTCAGTGGTGGCGGGTCAGGAGCTTGGCCGACGGGGCTGGTCATGTGCTGGTGTATCGGAGTGTGTAGCTATGCCTTTTGGCGCGGAGACAGGAGGTACGACGTGTGGGACTGGATTTTTCTCATCGGCGCATCCGGCGCGCTTGTTCCATGGGCGCTGACACATGACCCGTGGTGGTCCGTCCTCCTTCTGGTCATCATCGACGTGCTTGGAATCCTGCCCACGGTGAAAAAGAGCTACCGCAGGCCGTATGACGAGATGGTAAGCCTATACCTCTGCGGCTGCGCACAATTCACGCTCTCGTTCCTGGCCCTGACGGAGGTCACGTTCGTTACTGCGGCGTATCCCGTTACCGTCTTTTTCGTCAACCTGTTCTTCGTTGCCTTCGTGCTGGCCAGAAGGAGGATGGTGGCTGCCTCATGATCCCGCCTCCGTCTCGAACACATTCCTTCGTCATGATCCTTCGTGTGCCAGGTGGGTTCTTGTGGCTCAGGAAGTGGAGGTATGGGCTGCTTGAACCAGGTGCGGGAAGGAGTACCATGAGAGGCACCTTATTCTCCCTATGAACCCCTTTGAAAGCGCATTGCGCCAGCTTGACCGTGCGGCGGATACGATGAAGCTCGATCCTGATATCCGGGAAGTGCTGAAAAAGCCCGAACGGTTGTTGACCGTGTCGATTCCGGTGCGGATGGACGATGGGCACGTGCGGACGTTCACAGGGTACCGCAGTCAGTACAATAACGCCCTGGGTCCCTACAAGGGTGGAGTGCGCTATCATCCTGGTGTCACTGAATATGAAGTG
>CAYOUH010000099.1:0-3532 GCA_964407085.1 uncultured Candidatus Peribacteria bacterium
GTCATACCCCATCGGGAAACTGCGGATGAAGTCGTGGGCATACGCCACCTTGGCCGCTTCCTCAACCTCTGCAGTCGTTGCTTCCGGTGAACCATAACGGATATTGTCCCGGATAGAAGCGTCGAAGATCTCCACGTCCTGCGTCACGATCCCCATCTGTTCGCGCAAGGATTTGCGGGTCACGTGGCGGATGTCGTTCCCGTCGACCAGGATCGTGCCACTGATCAGGTCATAGTGCCGGTACAGCACCTTCACGATCGTGGATTTGCCCGATCCCGACCGACCGATGATGGCGACCATTTTCTTGGGTAGGACACGGAAAGACACGCGGTCCAGGACATCCGATCCCGAGGTAGGGTAGGCGAAAGTGGCGTCCTTGAACTCGATATCCCCTTCGATACCAACCAACTCCCTGGCATCAGAAGCATCATTGACGTCCTCCTTCTCATCCAGCAATTCGATGAGCGACCGGAGATGGTCAACCTTGTCCGTTATCCGCCGGATGACCCGACCCGTGCGTTGGAGCGCGACGTAGCTCCTCTCCGTCAGTGTGACGAAGAACACCAGCAGACCCGGTGAGAGCGAGCCTTGGATCGTCATGTAGGTATAGAACAGCAGCGTACCGACCCGGGCGAAGAGGAGCAAACCATCGCGCCAGAACGCGCGCGCGTCCTCGAACCAGCTGCGAATGTCCCAGGCCCTGCGACTCTCAGCAGTGAGCTGCCGGAGCTCCTTCTCCTGCTGTGCCTCCTGAGCGAAATCCTGCACCGTCCGGATAAGCGAGAAGCTCTGCCCCAGGCTGCCCGAGATCTGCGAGTCCTTCTCGTGAAACGCATCCCGGTAGGGCTGGACCTGGCGTGCTATCCGGAGGGAATGGAAGAGATACAATGGCACCACGGTCCCGAACACCAAGCCTGACCTCCAGTCCAAGACCAGGATGATCAAGAACGTCATCATGATCAGCAACCAAGTCGAGATCACTTCGTCGTTGAACGCGAAGACCAATTCGATGGTTCCCCAGATTCCCTTATGGATCTTCACCACGCTCGCACTGGGGTTGTGGCTCTCGTGGTAGCGCAGCGATAGGCCCAGGATCTTGCGGTTGGCCAGCACAGCGAAGTACTCGTAGAGCCGGGGCATCAGGCGGTGGGTGCGGGTGTTCTTCACGAATTCCACCAGGTGCGCCAGGGCCGAAGCGACCAGGAACGTACCGCCCAGCATAGCAACCGTCCGCAAAGCCTCCCCCGGGGCCCCCTCGACCAACACGACCATCTGGTCGATGATACGGGAAAAGATGTAGTTGGGAACGATCTTGAGCAATTCGAACGCGATCGATACGGCGAGCATGAACACGAACGCCCGTGTGAAGGGACGGAGGTAGTACAGCAGCCGGGACCAGATGTGCTTGTCGAAGGTTCGCATAAGCAAAGTGATGAGCAGTATACGCCCCGTGTGGCCATTACGGAAGCGCGTATGCGGGATTCCGCTCCACCCGTGGACCTGAGAGAACGATTTTGGAATAAAAACCGGATTCGGGCGTAGGAGAAGAAAAGGGATAAGGAAGCGCTGCTGCCGGAAAAATCGAAAATCAATCTTCCATCTGGCCTTCCTACGCGCTATTTTTCTAGTTCCATCCTTAACCTCCCGTTCTTCCATGCCCCTCTCTCCCGTCCTGCGACTCTCCACCCTCGGAATGCTCGCCCTCACCCTCTCGGCCTGCTCGCTCACGGGCTCGACCGAACCCACGTCTGGTCCGACCGCCAAACCTACGGAGACACCTGCTATGACCTCCACTCCCGTAGCCATGGAAGCCAAGATCGACGGGGAAAGCATGGCGCCCGCCTCTACCTCCCCGGCCGCGTCCATGTCTCCCAAGGCCATGAAGGCATTCACTATGGCCGAGGTCGCCACGCATGACAGCGGCGAGAGCTGCTACATCGTCTACAAGGGTGGCGTGTACGACATCACCGCCTTCGTCCCCAAGCACCCCAAAGGCCCCAAGCCCCTGACCAAGTGCGGCCAAGCGGTCGATGATTTCTCCGAGCTTCATCCGGGCGGAGCCTTCGACAACTCCCCTGAGCGCATCGCCTTCATGGAATCTATGAAGATCGGTACGGTCAAGTAGTTTTCCCCTCCCACCCTCCCCGCCGTGGCTGCGGGGAGGGCCTTTTCCCCACGTCCGATGGGCGTCAAGCTTCCTCCCATGCCTCCGTTTCTGGAGCATTGGAAAAAAAACGGTTTTCTGCGCCACCTACGTATCACCCTCCTCGAGTACTACCAGGCCCACAAACTGCGCCGGTTCTACGTGCGGGTCATCCTGGGATTCTCGCTGCTATTTGCTGCCCTGCTGTTCAACGCGGCCGCCAACTGGTACACCGCCCGCTTCGATAACCTCCCTGCATCGCTTCCGGGCGACATCATCCTCGACCATATCCCGGTGATCAACGTCGACCTCGTGTTCTTCTGGGGCATCGTCGTCTTCATCGCGTTGGTCGTGGCCCTGGGACTCAAGCGTCCGGCCCGCATCCCGTTCCTGCTGGAGAGTGCGGCCCTGTTCATCGGCATCCGCGCCTTCTTCGTCGTCCTGACGCATGTGTCCGCACCCATCGACCGATCAGCCGTTCCTCTCGAAACCTTCTTCCAAAGACTCATCGCCGGCTCGGGCAATGACCTGTTCTTCTCCGGCCACACGGGCTTCCCGTTCCTCATGGCCCTGCTGTTCTGGCGCGAGGCCTACTTGCGAAACGTCTTCCTCTCCATGTCGTTGACCTACGGCACAGTCGTGCTCCTGGGCCACCTGCACTATTCCATCGACGTCTTCTCGGCATTCTTCATCACCTACGGCATCCTCCACATCGCCCGGTTCCTGTTCCCTGAGGACGCGGAGGCATTCGGAAAAACGGTATAAGGCGCTATCTGGTCATATCAGTGCCAGATCCCGTGTTCTTCGGCGCACGCATGGTTCCAGAAATCGATCCGACAGTCAGTAGGATAACCGCCGCGAAGGCGATGACCGGGCTGGCACTCAGGCCAAGCAGCAGCGCGCCGAGAAAGGCGAAGTGCCAGTAATTCCAGATATCGATGTACAGCGTGTGGGTCATGCGGGTGAAGACCATCAGCAAGTTCAAGCCGATGACCAGCACGATGGAAACCGGCGCGATCCAGCTGGCCCAGGTAATCGCCGCAAGCGGTGGCCAACCGGCATCAATGACCGGGAAATGCAGTCCGCGGGTCGTGACGATCGCGTCGACCGCGGGTTTGAGCATGCCGAGAAAGAGCTTGACGCGCGCGAACAGCGCAATGGCGACGATGACGACGGGCAGCATGACGTAGGCTTTGAAGCTGAAAAACCAGCCAAGGGCGGCTTGTAGGAGTTCCATGAGGCAGGGTTCTTTCGGTGCAGCAAATGGCAGAGCGGGGATTATGGCGGTGGCGCAGCCGTGAAACACCGGCAATTGCGCCAAATTTTGATACATCGGTCTTCGGGCGGCGAACGGCGGCCCGCGCTGGCTGCCGTTTGTCTTGTTCTCTG
>CAYOUH010000100.1:0-2624 GCA_964407085.1 uncultured Candidatus Peribacteria bacterium
ATCATGGAACCCACGACGCCCCCCTCCCCTGTTCCCGCCGCCAACCCGCGCAAGTTCTCCGGCTACAAGCCCACCTGGTGTAGTGGCTGCGGTGACTTCGGCATCCATATCGCCCTGCAGAAATCATTGTCCAACCAGGGACTTGATCCCTCGAGCGTGATGACCACCTTCGGCATCGGCTGCTCGGGAAACATGAACGACTTCCTCAACGTCTACGCCATGCACGGCCTGCACGGTCGCGGCATCCCGAACGCCATCGGGATGAAAGTGGCTAACCACGCCATGCCCGTGATCGACATTGCCGGTGACGGCGATACATATGGTGAAGGAGGAAACCATTTCCTACACGCCTGCCGCGGCAACCACGACATCACGGTGCTCATCCACGACAACGGCGTCTACGGACTGACCACCGGCCAGGCCTCTTCCACGGCGCACCGCGGTTACAAATCGAAGTCCACGCCCAAGGGCGCCATCGACGCCCCGCTCAACCCCCTCGTCCTCGCCATCTCCCAGGGCGCCACCTTCGTCGCCCAGGGCTACTCCATGGATCCCAAGCTCCACGAGCTCATCACCCTGGCCATGCAGCACAAGGGCTTCGCGCTGCTCAACGTCCTGCAACCCTGTGCCACGTTCAACAAGATCAACACGCCGCAGTACTACAAGGAGCATATGTACGCCCTGCCAGAGGACTACGATCCCACGGACAAGAAGGCGGCGATCATCAAGGCCATGGAGAACACCGAGGACGACAAGCTCCCTCTCGGCGTCATCTACCGCGAGGAACGCGCACCCTATCACGAACAGCTGCCCCAACTCGAGGGCGGAACACTCGTGAAAAGGCCCCGCTTCATGGAGGTCGGGAAACTGGCTAGTGCGTTCGTGTAGGCGGCCCTGACCTTTTGAGTCGAATAAGACGTCCCTGACGCTTCTTCCGTGTTCCTCCGGTAACCTTGAGCTCTTTCCCTTGATCATCGATCACGGTGGTCTTTCGCAATGCCATCGCCAGGATACGATCGTAGGTCACACCATCACTGTGGAGTTCGAAACTGTAATGGATGGCATCGGGAGATGGATACCCCGCAGCTATCAATTGCTCCCAGGGAATCTGGGTGTGTGGGATAAGCTTGCGATCGATCCCTTTTTGGATCCTCTTCAGCGTCCTGAGGAGTGAATCAACGAGCCCTTGCTCGAAAGACCTGTTCGGCAGCAATCTTTGGCATACCCGATCGACGAAAACCTGGAGGGAAAATCCCAACGCTTCCGCTTGGCCGATATCATGCTCTGGAACGCCGGTTCCTTGGCCCGAATGATCAGCACATAGATGGGCATTCAGGACGTTTTCGTTGTTCTTCGGACCCAATTCGAAAGGAAGGAAGCGGATCGAGTCCGCTGCCACGTTATCCGAACGGGGGAAATCCAACTCGTATGGTATATCGCCTACCGCCATGGTTACTGGCTTCTTACATCCTTCAAACAATCCGCATCCTCACGTCCCGCCACCTGGTTCACCTGGTCCAGCACGCACTGCAGCTTCGCGGCAGCGTTGATCGCGGCGGCATTGGGATCGGTATTGTCGTTCACCACCGCCATGATCATGTCCTCGAAGATGTCGCGGATCTTCTCGGGGTCGAACAGCCTCAGCGTCCGGGCATAGCTGGCCTGTTGGGCGAATACGCCATAGACGGGATCGAGCGCCTGCTTCTCGAGGAGCGACGTCAACGATGAGATACGATGGTACTTCTCGAAGGTCGCCTGCTGGTACTCCGGTTCGATCATCGACAGGATCAGTTCCCACGCTTGGTCGGGATACTTCGACGTCACTGGGACCATGAACGGCGCGTAGCGCGCCAGCGTCGACTTGGCAGGGGAAGCGTTCGACAGCTGCGGCACGGGAAGCACGCCCACGTCATCAGGATCGATGGCAGCCCGTCCGCGTCCGCCTTTGCCACGGATGCTGGTCATGATCTTCTCGTAATCGGATGCGTAGCCGTAGAACATCGCTGTCTTGCCCGTGGCGAAAGCACCGAGCTCGTACTCCTCGAATTCGCGCTTAGTGATGAGATCGTTCCACGAGTACTGCTGGAAGTCTCCCACCGCGAAGCTCGTGAAGAACTTCACCGCCTGCACGAAGGGCGGCAATTGCTGTCCTGATCCCAGGGGCCGCTGGGTCACGATAGCAGCGCTCTTCATGGCATCGTCGGTCAGCTGCGCGCCGTGCTGCAGGAGGAACAGGAAGAACGCATCCATCCCGCGCGCGATGTTGTCCGTACGTCCCAACGCGATGCCCGACACCAGGAACCGTTCGAGGCTCAGGTCCGGCTGCGTCAGCTTGATCACCTGGTGCAGGAGATCGTCGTCGTTCTGTGTCTCCCAGTAGGGCGCCGGCTGGTTGCTCCCCAGCACGTAGTCGCGGAAATAGCGCTTGTTGTAGTACAGTGCGAGGTTGTCCGTGAATGCCGGAATACCGTAGATGCGCTTCTTGCCCTCGGCATCCTGCTTGGAGGCTTCGGCTTCCAGCTCGCGTTCTTTCGCGATCAATTCGTCGAGCTTGGCCTTGACTTCTTCGGCATGATCGACACCGAACAACCGATCAAAGAATGAGCCCTGTTGCCGAGACGTGC
>CAYOUH010000100.1:2634-3527 GCA_964407085.1 uncultured Candidatus Peribacteria bacterium
GAGCCGCTTGAGGAGCTCGGTGAACCGGTGGTGCTGGTCGATGAGCAGGTCGCGGTATTCTTCCGGATCGGTATAGCGGCGGTACTCCACCGTGAAGTCGGGATGCTTGGACAAGAAGGCCTGGATGCGCGATTCGTAGATCTCCCGGCTATCGTACATCGTCCAGATAGCCAGCTTCTTTTTCGGACCCGTTTCCTCCGGCTTGGCCTTGTTTCCCGAAAGCACCGTCCACAGCCCCCCGATGATGAGCGGCAACAGGATGAAGAGGATGATTCCGCCGATGATGGACAATACGATGTGTTTGCGTTGCATCGGGAGGGAAAATGCCCCGGAATCCGCAAGGAATACGCTAATGCTATTGTATCCCAAAAAAGGGACCGTGCCAACGCGAGTTAGTCGAACGCATGTACTGTAGGGGCTGAAAGTTGGTACAATACGCCGCGTACGTATTTTCCGTTCGTTCCTAATCTTTCCTACTATGAGGAAAACCATTCCTTCGATCGCGCTCCTGGCCTCCACGCTGCTCCTGGCCGCCTGCTCGTTCGGATCACCCTCCACCGAGACTTCACCCAGCCCGGCCATGAACGCCGACGGCCGCTCCGCCCTGCAGCGCGCGCTCGAGGCCTCCGATGCCAAGATCTGCGACGAGATCCAGAACGCGGCGGAAAAATCCGACTGCCAGGACCAGGTCGCTCTCTTCCAGGCCGTCAAGACGGACGACAAGGAAGCCTGCAAGAAGCTCCAGGGTACCGACAACCAGGATACCTGCCTCAAAAGCATGGCCATCCGCGAGGGCGTGAAGGACTCCTCGGACACCGCTTGCGACGAGATCCAGGATGCGAAGGCCAAGACCGAGTGCAAGGACGTCGTCCGCGTCAACCTCGCCATGTCCA
>CAYOUH010000101.1:0-3509 GCA_964407085.1 uncultured Candidatus Peribacteria bacterium
GAAAAATCTCCACCTGGCGGTGTTCATCAACAAGAAGCCGGTGTGGAACCCGAACAAGTACGAATACTCCAGTGCGGAGGTGGCGGAGATCCGCAAGGAACTGCGTGAGAAGCGAAAAGTCCTGCTCGCGGACGTGCAGAACGTGTGCTCCGACCCAAACCTGCAAAAGGTGGGCGGCGTGAAGGTCCAGGATGCTCAGGAGAAGGCCCTGGCCTGCGTGCGCAGGATCGAGGCGGAATGGGAATCGCTCATCGCGGAGCAGAAGAAAAAAGCCCGCAACAAGAACGAGATCGACATGACGCCGCTCGAAAACGAAGTACGGCAGATGCGCGAGTTCATCCGCACGATGGTGTCCAATTTTCGCTCCAACGACGGTATTCGCCAGCAGTCTCTCGAGCTCTCCAAGAAACCCGTGAAATAAGTATGCGACGCTTCCTTCTCCTCATCGCCGGCGTGCTCCTCCTCCCCTTCCTCACTACCAACGCGTTCGCCGCAGACTGCGTGACGTCCCCGCGCGTGCTGGATGAGATCTCGCGCATGCAGCTGGAGCTGGGGGAAGTCATGAAAACCGTGAAAAACGAGTGCAAGGACGGGACCGTGGGTCGGGCCCAGCAGGCGTACTACGAATTCCTGGGGATCAGTGTCGATACGGACGAGATTCTCGATTCGGTACGAACGCTGGTGGATACGGGACAGAATCATGCTCTCGCGCATGATATCCAGGTCTACGAACAGGCCCTGGAAAACATCGACCGCGGGGCCAAGCAGGCGCTGGAGCTATGTTCTTCGGCGGTAGGTACCTCGCTCGCGGCCCTCAAGGCTCGGTATGTGAATGGGGATCCCGATACGGAACCCAGCCCGGTCCAGGGACTCAGGCGTCTCAAGAACGTCTACAAGGAGAAGAAGGAAAACAATAACGATTGGTTCTACTACGAACAGTCCAGTGGCAGGGGGAAATCGGTCAGCTACTACGACCGTGAGAGCCCCTTTGCCTGTACTTTGCCGCAGTACGGGTTCGCGGAGTTCAAACAAATCTTTACCAGCTTCCTCGATACGCTGAAGAATTTCCGCAAGATGGCCCAGGATATCCAGCCGCGCGAAGGATCGGTGCTCTACCAGGAGTTCCTGACCGACCAGGAGCTGATGAGCGTGAAGGATCTCAAAGAGATCCTCAAGCAAGATACGCGCGAGAACCAGATTGTGGACAGCGCGAGCCGGGCGTTCGAACAAGGCCGTATCGCGGACACGGTGCGCAACAAGGATGACCGCCCCACGACGCTGGGTGGCATGCTGTCGCAGATGGTGCGGGAGAAGTTCGCCCGCGTGGGTACCGAGGACGTCCTGCGTCGGACGGAGGCAAGGAACGTAGCGTACCAGGACCTGACCGTCTTCTCGGGTGAAGACAGTGAACTCGTGCAGCGCATCAACCGCCAATCGGGAACGCATTTCCTGCTGTACGAAGCGCTGCTCAATGAAACCGATCAGATCCTGAAGGTCGACCTGTGCCGCTATACCTATGAGGCTGCGAACTTCATGGTCACGGCGTGCAACCGAACATCGTACTGTTCCGGCCAGGTATGCGATGAGAGCGAACCCATGAGGAGTTGTAGTCCGTAAACGTCCAAATCCCCCACAAGCAGGTTCCGTTTTTCCCTTTCATCGAAGGTAGCAGGCCTCATCCTCGTCGCAGGAATGCTCGTCGGGGTGGGAATGGTGCGGGTGGAAGCGCAACCCGCAGCCCTTCCCTTCTCTGACCTGGAGACCACCACGCCATACCTTTCCGACATCCTCTCGCTCTACCAGCGGGGAATCGTCGTGGGGTATCCGGATGGGACGTTCCGTCCCACGCAGAGCATCAGCCGTGCGGAATTCGCGAAGCTCGTCCTGGCCGCGGGCCAGTGCCTGGACTGCCAATATCCTCCGGTAGAGATCCGCAGTAGCTATGCCGAGCGGCCCTTCCCCGACGTGCCGACCTCCGCGTGGTACTACTACTGCGTGGCCATCGCGAAACGGCTCGGGTTCGTGACGGGGTACCTCGGCGGCGGACAGAGCGGCAATTACGTTCCGGATTCATCGATCTCCCGGGCGGAGAGCATCGCGGTCCTGCTGCGTGCCAGCGATATCGCACCGCTTACGAGCAAGCCTTTCGAATTCACGGATGTGGTGGATGGGGCGTGGTACGAGGGATACCTGCAGCAGGCGGTGAACATGGGATTGATCCAGATGGATGGTGGGGCCGTGCGGCCGGAGGAAAAGATGAGCCGTGCGGAGTTTGCCCACCTGGCTAACCGCGTCATGGGCACGCGCAGCTGCGATCGTCTCCAGAGAGCGAATCCCGATGAGGATGGGGATGGGATCGTGAATGCGGATGACCTGTGCCCCGCATCCGCGGGATTGTCCACCAATCGCGGCTGTCCGGAAGGCGTGGATCCGACCAAGGTCACCGATAATAGCGATATCGACGGGGACGGTGTCCTGGATCGCAATGACCGCTGCATCATGGTTCCCGGGCCGGCCTCGAACCAGGGCTGCCCGAATGCGGACACGAAGGATACAGATGGGGATGGCGTGATCGATGCCAACGACCGCTGCCCGACGGTCTTCGGTCCGGCATCGAACCAAGGGTGCCCCTTCGAGGACACGGACAAGGACGGCATCCTGGACAAGGATGACCGCTGCCCGACCGTTCCCGGCCCCGAAGAGAACGAAGGCTGCCCGTGGGGTGATCGGGACAACGACGGAGTGAAGGATAACGTGGACCGTTGTCCCGATGTTCCTGGTCCCGCTTCGAACCAGGGTTGTCCCCTGATTGGCGATATCGATGGCGATGGACTCAATGATGACGAAGACCGTTGCCCGACCGTGCCCGGACCACTCGAGAATTTCGGCTGTCCGTATCCGGATAACGACTGGGATGGGGATACGGTGCTCAACGATGTGGATCGCTGTCCTCGGCAGTACGGGCTCGTAACGAACCAAGGCTGTCCGCCGGACGTCGATCCCGGTGACGTGACGGATCAGAGCGACCAGGACGGAGATGGCTTGGTCGACCGTTCCGATCGCTGCATCCGCATTCCTGGCCCCCGTGAGAACGTCGGTGGTCCCTGGCCCGATACGGATGGGGATGGGGTACTCGACAAGGATGACCGTTGCCCCACCGTCCCCGGTCCCGCTTCGAACCAGGGCTGTCCGCTCGATGGAAACGGCAATGGGAATTCCAATGGCAATGGGAACAGCAATACGAACGGTTCCGGACCTGGTGATCGCGATAAGGACGGTGTGCCGGATGACCGCGACCTGTGCCCTGACCTGCCTGGCAACCTGCGCAACGCCACGCCCCAGAACGGCTGTCCCTTCGTCGTCCAACCGGATCCGAAGAACAAGGGCCCGATCGTGGTCGCCGAATGCCGGACGTGCCCCTGCCCCACCATGGGCGATGCCGCCGCGATCAAGAAGGGTGATGTGATCTACGCCGCGATCATGGATGCGCTCAATAGCCGCATCTATGG
>CAYOUH010000102.1:0-3453 GCA_964407085.1 uncultured Candidatus Peribacteria bacterium
AAGATAAGGTACGATTGAGGACCTTCCTTGCCGAACGGCTTACAAGAAGCTAAGGAAAGTCTACCTGCCTTGTTTCTTGTGGTCTTTTTCGTTATACCCTAGACATATCTGCACAAATGAAATCATTCCCATCGCTGCGGGTTATATCCCTCTCGGTATTTATTGCCTTATCGCTCGTCCCATACGGCTGGAACAAGTTCGATAATCCGACCCACGCCGGGCTACTTTATCTGCTTGGGGGCTTGCTCCTTTTCTTGGCGATTCTTTCCTGGAAACAAGTCATCGCAGCTCAAACTCTGGCCAAACCGTGGTTCTCCACGGACAACGTCATTAGTATCGCGGTCATCCTTCTGCCCATCCTTTCATACGTCGCCTTCGTCGTTTCTCCGATCCATAACCTGGGCTGGAGCGAAGTGATGGTCATGGCTGCAGGCATCGCGATCTTCGTCATTGCCCGGACTTTTACGGAGAAGGAGCGTGATGACCTCGTTCGTATCCTTGTATTGATCGGTACGCTGGCAGCCCTGGTAGGATTGGGCCAGTACCTCGTGCGCGACGAGAGCCGCATCGCAGGACCGTTTTACGAAGCGGCCTTCAAGGCCCACTATTGGCCCAACGCGTTCGCGCTCTTTCTCCTCCTGGTGTGGCCCCTCGCAGCGGGAATGAAAGGGGAGGGACGTACCTGGAGAATCGCGAAGGTCATTTCGTCCTCCCTCCTCCTTTCCGCCCTTTTCCTCACGTTTTCCCGCGCGGCGGTCTTGGCCGCGATCGTTCAAACCTTCTTCTTGGCATGGATACATCGCGGGAATCTGGTGACCTTCTTCCACCCTCAGAGAAAGGCGACCAAGCGCCTCCTGGCACCTGCAATCACAATCTTACTAGTGGTCGTTTTAGTCTTGGGAATGCATCAAGCCAGGGCCACGATCCACCCCGCGACAACGAATTCCTTCGCGACGAAGGCCTCCTTCGCCGGAACGGAGAAGCAGACCTCGTTTACCGAACGGGTGCAGTTCATGTCTGGTGCTGCCCGGCTAGCCTTGGAGAAGCCTTGGTTCGGACACGGACCCTTTTCGTTCCGCTTCGTCTACCCTCGGCTCCAGACCGATTTCCTGGCAATATCGGACCACCCCCATAACTGGTACCTGAAGCTGGCCATGGAACAGGGGATTCCCGTTGCTACCCTGTTCGTGATCCTTCTCTTGGCTGTCTTCTGGTCTCGGAAGAATCTTCTTTGGGATGGATCAAAAAATCCATCTTCGTTCATTCTCATCGCGGTTCTGGGCGTCCTGGCGCACAACGTCGCTGACTACAACATGAACTTCCTGACCAACCAGGTCGCGTTCTGGGTGGTTCTCGGGCTCTTGTCAGCGTCAGGGGTATCCGTAGGAAAAAACGGTAAGCGGCGATGGTGGGGAACCATCACTTGCATCGGCATCCTTCTCGTCGCCGGATCATTGCTCTCCGAAGGCTATTTCTCGACGACGCGACAGTACGACCGTATGGCTTTCCCCAGGAGCCTGTTCCTCAATCAAGCACGGGGAGAGGCCGCCCAAGGCCAGGTGCAAGAAGCCATAGGAACGGCAAAGCATCACCTGGAGCTCAGTCCTTATGATGCCTACGCCTGGGACTTCCTCGGTCGGATCCTGGAGAGTAACGATCCGCGGGGCGCGCTGGAAGCCTATCGAAAGGCGATAGAAACGGATCCCGCCAATGATTTCGGATTCTACGTGCGCTACGTGGAGCTAGCCCGGACGTTGGGGACGGCGGATATTCCTGGGTACGCGGACATCATCTCTCAGACCCGGACATTGCTCGAGTCCTACCCGGCCCTGGCGGAAGCCAATGTCCACTACACAGCCCAATCGGGCAACGCGCGCTCTGCCACAGAGCTGGCTACGTTATTGGGAGAAGGCGATCTGGCGAAGCGCATCCAAGCGGCGAGGAAGAAATGGGCCAAGGAATAGCCTTCGTTCCTTGCTCATGAAGCCCTTTTTCGCTATACCTGTTTCCGTTTTACCCTCCTGCTCACCGCATCCGCCATGACCTCCTCTGAACTCCGCTCCCGTTACCTCAATTTCTTCAAGGAGCGCGGGCATGCCATCGTCCCATCCGTATCACTGATCCCGAACAACGACCCCACGACACTGTTCACCGGATCGGGCATGCAACCCATGATTCCCTTCCTGCTCGGGGAGCGGCATCCGCAGGGGCAACGCATCGCGGATAGTCAGAAGTGCTTCCGGTCGCAGGACATCGAAGAGGTAGGGGATAACCGCCATACGACCTTCTTCGAGATGCTCGGCAACTGGTCGCTGGGCGACTACTTCAAGCACGAGCAGCTGCAGTGGTTCTTCGAATTCGCCGTGAAGGAGTTGGGATTGGACCCGAACAACATCTACGTCACCGTCTTCGCCGGTAGTCCTGCCATCGGCATCCCGCGCGATGACGTCGCGGTTGCCCGGTGGAAGGAGCTCTTCGCTTCCGTCGGCATCGAAGCCAAGGACCTCGAGGGGGCAGAGACCGAAGGCATGCGCGACGGGCGCATCTTTTACTACGGCGAGAAGAAGAACTGGTGGTCCCGCAGCGGCACGCCGGACAAGATGCCGGTGGGGGAGCCGGGCGGACCGGACAGCGAAATGTTCTACGACTTCGGCACGGAACGGAAACTACACGAAGCCTCGCAGTGGAAGGACGAGCCTTGTCACGTCAACTGCGATTGCGGACGCTTCATGGAGATCGGAAACAGCGTCTTCATGGAGTACGGCCGCACCGAAAAGGGATTTGAGAAGCTGGCCCAATCCAACGTCGATTATGGAGGCGGCCTGGAGCGCATGATGGCTGCGGCCAATGGCGACCCGGACGTGTTCCGCATCGACCTCTTCCGTCCCATTATCGAAACCATCTCGCAGCTCTCCGGCAAACGATATGACGCCGACGAGAAAACGACCTACGCTTTCCGCGTGATCGCCGACCACCTGCGTGCTGCTACCTTCCTCATCAGCGACGAAGCGTACCCGAACAACAAGGACCAAGGCTACTTCACGCGCCGCCTCATCCGTCGCTCCGTCCGGGCAGCCCACCAACTCGGAATCACCACCGATTTCTGCGCGGACATCGCCTCGGCGGTGGTCCGGGAATACTCCGGCCACTATCCCGAACTCGCCACGAAGGAAGGGGCCATCCGCGACCAACTTAGCGCCGAGGAAGCCAAATTCCGCAAGACGCTGGAACAAGGTCTGCGCGAATTCGACAAGATGGTGGAGGGTCTCGCCGGGCAGCCCACTATCAGTGGGGAGAAGGCCTTCGACCTGCTCCAGACCTACGGCTTCCCCTACGAGCTCACCGAGGAGATCGCCCGCGAGCGCGGCCTCATGATCGATCGCGAGGCTTATGAGGAAGAGAAGAAGAAGCACCAGGACACCTCGCGCGCCGGAGTGGAGACGAAGTTCAAGG